>JBKQUU010000077.1:0-2672 GCA_052325485.1 Acidimicrobiales bacterium
CCTGTTGCTACCCGGTGGGGGACTTGTCCGCAGAGCTTGCCGCCCTGGTGGAGCCGGTCTCGATCGGGCTTCAGGCGGTCGTGCGCTCGGGCGCGGCGGCGGGGGACCAGGTGCTCGTGCTGGGTGCTGGCCCGATCGGGCAGGCGGTCACGATCTGTGCCGCTGACCGGGGCGCCGAGGTGATGGTTGTAGACAAGCTGGCGAACCGACTGGAGCTAGCCAGCCGTCTGGGCGCCAGCCGCGTCGTCGACGTGTCGCACGAGTCGGTCGAAGGGGCGGTCAAGAGCTGGACCTCCGGCGAAGGCCCCGCCGTGGTGGTCGAAGCTACCGGTGTACCCGCCCTTATCCGCCAGGCGGCCGACGTCGTCGCCCCCTCTGGCACCGTCGTCGTTGTCGGCATATCGCTCAACGACGTGTCCCTTTCGGTCCTCGACTTCACCCGCAAGGAGCTCAACATCCTCGGCTCGCGCAATAACGCCGGCCTGTTCGCAGGGGCCGTGGAGACGGTCCGGCGTAGCCCAGCTCGGGTGGCCCAGCTCATAACCCACCGTTTCGCCTTCGAAGATGCCCCACGCGCCATGGAACTGCTCCGCGACCACCCTGAGAAGGCCGAGAAGGTGATGGTAACCTTGAGCGACCAGGCCGGTCCGGCATAAGAACGCTTTGGTGGACCAGGTCGCGGGTTGGCTGAGCCCGGCGAGCCGTCCCGGGAGGCTAGGAGCTCACCAGGCCTAGGTCTCGCTGGGCGCCGGGGTGCCACCCGGTACTGCCGGCCGACGGCTCCGGCCGGTTGCTCCCCGCCGGGAGGTGGCGGGCCCGACGGAGCGCCACATGCTGGCCGAGTCAACGAGGTGGTCGGACATGGCCCGGCGCGCTCCGTCGCTGTCGCCACGCTCTATCGCGTCCAAAATGCGTTTGTGGAACTCGAGCACGAAACGCCGTCTTTCCTTTTTCACGAGGGTCTCTCGCCTGATTTCCAGGAGCACATGGCGGATCGAGTCCAGCATTATCAGGTACATGTCGTTGTGGGTGATCTTGGCTATGGTGCGGTGGAACTCGACATCCTTGACCGAAGACTGCTCGACGGAGTCGACGGCATCCGCCAGCTCCTGGAACGCCTTACGAAGGCTGGCAAGATCTTCCGGCGTAGCCCGCTCGGCGGCGACGCCAGCGACGCGGACCTCGAGCATCTCCCTGACCTCGTGGACCTTCTCGTACGAAAAGGGCCCGTCGACGTCATGGCCGCCGCGCGTCTGGATGAACAGGCGCATGGTCTCGGCTACGTTCTCCTGGCCGATCTGGGTGACCACCACACCGCTGCCCGACTTGACCCCCAGCACACCCTTGCCGCTCAGGACCCGGATGGCCTCCCTCACCACGGTCCTGGAAACGCCGAGCTCTTGGCCTATCTCACGCTCAGGAGGGAGGCGGTCACCCGGACGGAACTGCTGGGACACGATCATTTCGAGAAGTTGGCTAGCCACGCGATCTGCCAGCCCGGGGTCCCGCTCAACCCGGGTGAACTGGACTTTGCGCTCGTTAGGTTCAAGCAAGTTGGCTAGTCACTCCTAGTTGGAACAATAGCGCGCCACGCACCGGGCACGCGTCTAACTTGGGCGCCCCGTCCGCCCAGCCCGCGGTCGGACGCCCTGCGAGTCCTACATTCGACCAGCTGGCTTGCAGACGGTCTGATGGAATGCCAGAATGACACTGATGAACGGCAACCGCGTGGGCCACTCCGGGAGCGGTCCCCTCCAGTGAGCAGCGCCGAGCTCCGCCGGGGACGAGGCGTGGGCGTTCGGGCCGTTGGCAGAGCCCTGGCCCTGGACGACCAGCCCTTCTTCTACCTGGGTGATACGGCGTGGAGCGCCTTTGCCGACGCCAGCGCGGACGAGTGGAGCTACTACCTCGACTACCGCCGTCGCCAGGGTTTCAATGCCGTGCAGGTTTCCCTCCTGCCCATATTGCACGACCGCTCGCTGAACCCCGACAGCAACCCGGCCTTCGATATCGACCAGGTCCAGGAGCACTCCCGCTGGCAGTTCAACGACCGCTACTTTTCCCGTGCGGCCCGGATGGTAGATGAGGCGGCCCAACAAGGGATCGTCTGCACCCTCGTCGTCGTCTGGTGCTCCTACGTGGCCGGCACCTGGGCGTCGGCGCGGGCGCCCCAGTTTGTCATGTCTAACGAGGTCCTGTCCGACTACATGGCGCGTTGCCGAGAACTGCTCTTGCGTCCAAACGTGGTGTTGGTGGCCAGCGGTGACTCGGGCTTCGTAGCGCCTGAGGAGGAGCCCTTTTACGCAGAGTTGATCGAGGGGATGAGGACGGTCAACCCCCAGGCGGTGATCGGTTGCCATCTCCAGCCTCGTGCCCTCCTGCCTGCTTCGCTCGACAAGCTTGTAGACGTGCTCATGTACCAGTCGGGGCACCATTTTGAGGAGCAGTCCCTCGGGTGGCGCTTGGCTCAGTACTACTCGGCATGCCCGCCGCCGCGCCCGACTATCGACATGGAACCCTGCTACGAAGGGCACGCTTTGGGGGGCCGGAAGCGTCGCTACCGGGCCGAGGACGTTCGCAGGGTCGTATGGCAGAGCGTCGTCGCCGGGGCCACGGCCGGCACCGGGTATGCCGCCCATGGCGTGTGGTCATGGCACCGCACGGGCAGTACC
>JBKQUU010000078.1:0-3226 GCA_052325485.1 Acidimicrobiales bacterium
GCTTGTGACGAGGCCGTCGCCGACGAGCTTCATGATCTCGGGCCCGACCAGGCTGTACCAGGCGTCGGCGAACGAGTAGAGGCCGTCGTACGCGATGAGGGCGGCCAGGCGGTGCTCGCTGGCGGCGGCCCGGGGTGCGAGTAGGCCGCCGAAGCTCATCCCCATGAGCGCAATGCGATCGGGGTCCACGTCCGGGCGCGCCAAGAGCCAGTCGACGGCAGGGCTGACCACGGCTTCCCAGTCCGGGCGGAAGAGCAGCTTTTGGTCACGAAGGGCGCTGCCTTGCCCAGGGCCGGCGAAGGCGAGCACCTGGTAACCCCGTCGGGCGGCGGCCGCGCCGCCAGAAAAGTACAGCTCCTCCTCGGTGCTGTCGAAGCCGCCGAAGTACAAGAGCGTGGGCCGGGGGCCGTCGGGGTCGCCGCCGGTGGGGTGCGCCGTCCCCAGATCGGCCGGGACCCACCACCCGGGCAGCGTGGTGCCCTCGAAGGGGAACCTCACCCGCTGAGGCGCGGGGTTCATCAACTTTGCGGCACGGGCGAAGCTGTCGACCGAGAGCTGGCCCACGGCGCGAACTTCGGGGTCGTTCGCCGGGCCGACGCGCAGGTAGAACTCGCACACCCGGTAGTAGTTGCTGGCCCGCAGGTAGGACTCCCGGGCGCTGACGGGGTGACCTTCGGCGGCGCTGCGATCGGCGTCGGCGTGAACCCGCTCAGCGAGCCCCCGCCACTCGGTATACCACGCGGTCAAGTCCCCGTCGGGGATCCGGCTCGCCGTGCTGGTGACTTCGCCGATGTCGGCACCGCCGTAGGGGGCGTAGCTGAGAGCCCGGAGGGTCTCGAAGGAGAAGGACTGGTCGTTGAAAAGCGCCCAGGTGGATGATGCTGGCCTGGTCGGGACGGTCGTTGTCATGGCGCTCCCGTAGCTGAGGAGGCGTCGAGCCGGTACAGGGCGACCAGACCGAAGGGGGTCGTCCTGGCCGAACCAGGCGTCTCGTGGGTCAATCGGCCAAGCCAGCGCAACCGAGGTCCAGAGCGACGCTCCCGGAGGCTGCCAGTGGTCCAAGCAGGGTCCAACACGGCTACGGGACTACCCGTCGTGTCAGGGTCCAACGTACACCAAGCCAAGCCATGCGGCGCTCGTGAACGCAACGGTGTTTGGTCTCTGCTTTGCCCGGGCCGGTCAGCCCCGGCCCTCGAGCAGTCCGGGATCAGCCGCGAGCGGTGAGGTGCGGTGGCGAACGAAGCGTCAAGCTGTGCCGCGCCCGAGCATACCGAGCTATACCCTCCTGGTCGGCCTAATCGCGGTTACCTTGAGCGTCTTGGTGAGGCCGTCGCAGGCACCATCTTCCCGGTCCTCATGGTGGCAATAGGCGTCATGGCTGTTAGCCTCGCTTTTTCAGCAGAGCGGGTCTGGCCGACGGTGGAGAACAACTCAAGGCGCCTGAGGACGGTGCTGATGGAAGGCCTGAGAAGGCATCAGCCGGTTCTGTTTGTGCCTCCGCGAATTGGGGCACAGGACGGCGTTAGTCCGAGGTGTCTCGGCGCCCGAGAACGAATAATATGTACTTCAGGTAGACGAAAGTACCTACGTGGGCCGAGAATACCTAATCGGCGTGATGCTTCCCGGGGCGGCGAAGCGGCTCGTTTTCGATCCAGGTGCAGAATGCCGTCAGCTCCGGGCCGGGGATCTGCGTGCGCGTTCTGGCGCCGTCATCGGGCGGCCGCGAAGCTGCCGGTCGGCGCCAGTGCCGTCGATCGGCATCTCCGGGCGTGTCAAGTAGCTCGTCGCTGGAAAGGGCCAGATGGAGCGTTCTGCGCTCGGGCTCGGTCGGTTCGGTGTCCCCGGGGATCGCAGGAAGGTCCGGCATGCTGCGCTCGGTGGGGCTACGGTCCGGCGGACCGCCGCCTCGTGGCTGACCGGACGAGCCCGCTGGGCTCCAAGTCACCAGGCGTTACCGGGCGCTCGGGAGATGAGGGGCCAGAGCGGTCGAGCCGGTCGCGCAGACAGGGCTTCGGGCTTGCGTGCGCGCCTGCAGGCCCGCCTGTCCAGTGCCAAGCAGCCGTGCCCCCACAAGGGCACCCGGTACACTTGAGGACGTGGAGGAACGGCTGGTGCAGGCAGCGTCGGAGCGCAGACCAACCCTGACCTTCGACCAGTTGGCGGAGGGGTTGCGCCACGCCCGGCCGCCGAGCGCAGACGACGTAACGATAACCTCCGACGGCCGCCGCATCGACAGTCGTGACAAGGCCCTGGCTTGGGTGGAGGAAATGAACGCGCTCCCTCGTAGTGCAAGCCGTGACGCCGTCGGTTAGCCCCGACGACACGCCGCTCGACGTAGCCCTCCTCGTCGGCACCCTCGAGCGCCACGGTGTCGAGTACCTGGTAGTCGGTGGAGTCGCCGCCCAAGGCTACGGTGCGGCCAGGCCCACCAAGGACTTCGATTGCCTGGTGCGGCGCGGACAGGCCAACCTCGACCGCCTAGCGGCCGCCATGGTCGAGGTCGCTGCCAGGCTACGCGTCGAGGGCCTCACCGACGAAGAGGCGAGTGCGCTGCCGGTCCAGATGGACGGGGCGATGCTGGCGCAGAACGAGATCTCCACGTGGCGCACCGATGCCGGGGACCTTGACGTGCTCACGAACATCCCGGGCCGCGACGGGCGGCGGCTGGGTTACGAGGACCTCGTCCACCGAGCGAACATCGTCCAGGGCAACGGCTTTGTCGTCCGAGCGGCCAACCTGGCGGACATAGTCGCGTCCAAGGAGTGGGCAGACCGCCCCAAGGACCGAGAAGCGTTGGCTGAGCTGCGCGAGATCCTGGCTGAGCGCGCGAGCCCGGCTCCCGGGGCCGGCGCCGGTGGCAGCGAGGATACCCGACGCTAGGTCGCCTCCCGGTTGGCACATTTGGTGGCCCTAGCTGAGCGAAATCTATCTAACCCTAACTCTCCAATCGAAGCCCCAGGTCACGGCGCTATGACATAGACAGAGCCGTACTAAGGCCCGCGATGTCTACCGGAGCCTCCAAGCAGTACCCCCCCAATGGGGAGGGAGTTAGGGACGCGGTCGGGCCAGGCCGGCGTGCAAGCCCGAGCGGATCGTGCGCAGCGCTTCGGTATGGCTGAGGCCAGCGTGGAGAGCGGCGGCGAGCAAGAGGTCCTCGATGGCCTGGGAGCTGAGAGCCCCGGTGGCGGCGAGGGTGCCGAGGGCGAACGCAGAGCGGTTGAGCTGG
>JBKQUU010000079.1:0-2550 GCA_052325485.1 Acidimicrobiales bacterium
CCCTAGACAGGAGGACCTACGCGGTCACTGCCGTCTTCATCGGGAAGCACCTTGTATGCAGCATCGTCAACGTGGTGACGGTGAGGCTGAGCGATTAGCGCCGATTCTCGCGCAGCGAGTTCCACCCCAACCGGGGGTCATTCGAACTCGAAGCGCAGGGTGCGTCCGCCCCACCAGGGGACGGCGACTTCGGGCAGGTCGGCTTGGCGCAGCACTGGGGAGTAGGTGCGCCGTTTGAGCTGCACGACGATGGTTTGGCCGTGGTTGACGATGAGGCCGGCCGTGGAGAGGAAGCGTCGTTGCAAGGTGTCGGGGGTGGCGTGGTGATAACCGGAGAGCCTTCGGCGCAGTGAGGCGCAGACGGCGCCCGCTAGCACGGAGAGCACCACGTCGAGGTCGACGTTGAGGGGGACCGAGCCGGCGAGGGCGTCGAGGTGGAACGATCTGATGGACTCGGCGAGGCGCTGTTCGATGTTCATGCGTCGGGCGTAGCGCTCGATGAGCTGTTTGGCGGAAGCGACTCGGTCGTTGGTGATGATGACGGTGGGGGCGTCTCGGCCGAGGCCGGTGACGATGAGCTGGCGGACGGTGCCGGGGTAGGCGGACAGGCTGGCCTCCTCGTCGACGACCTTCGGGCGTCGGTAGGCACCGTCTCTGTCGAGTGCCACGGTGCGCCATGCCGGCGGGGCCAGGTCGGCGATGTGGCGGGTGAGTGCCGGCGAGCGCATGCGCAAGGTGAGGAACTTGATGCCCCGTCTGTCGAGCTCGCCCAGCACGGCCTGGGTGGTGACCTTCTGGTCCATCACGAGGCGGGCCGGCCAGAGCCCGGTGAGGGACCGCCAGTGCTCGGCGAAGACGAGCACTTCGTTCGCCTGGGTGGCTTTGGTGAGATCGGCGTTGGCATACACGAGGGTCTGGCTCGCCCCGTCCTGGGCGAAGAACGACAGCACCGAACGGGTGCGCTGCGAGCGGCGGGGCACATAGTGCTTCTCCAAGGCGACGTCCTCGCCCCAGTGCATGATGGCGTGGAAGTCCAAGTCGAGGTCGCCTCCGGCGTCAGAGACGAGGTCGGCGGCGAGCATCGCCTTGCCGAGCCCGGCGAGCAGACGTTGTTGGCGGGCGTGGTCGAGCCGGTAGGAGTAGGTGGTGAGGGCCGTCGCCTTCGGCAGGGCCACCAGCCCGGCGAAGAGCCCGGCCCCGACATCGGCGGCGAGATCGTCGACATGCGAGACCCGGCGGATACCGACCAGCTTCAAGGCCAAGAGCGACAGCATGTAGCTCGTTGCTGGGATGACCGCCGTTCCGGGGTAGCCAGCCGCCGCCACCAGGCCCGGCAGGTCGAGGGCGACAAGCTCGGGGACGGCCAAGAGCAACCCAGCCAGCTTGGTCTCGGTCCTTTGCGGCAGTGAGCTGAACTCGAGCAGCTCGGCGCGCCGGGGGTGGTCCCGGTAGGGCGCACCCCGCTCGGCGGGCGCTCGCACAGCCAGACGGGGAAAGCCGGCTTCGCCGAGCACCTCGGCGACCCCGGTCCGGTTGAGCGGCGTGGCAGTGCCGGCCAGTGCTTCGGCGATCTCGGTGGCCGAGTGGCCGGCTCGGCGCAGCTCGATGATGCGCGGCCGGGCGGCGTTCTTGGCCGGAGCCCGTGTCGGGCCGGGGCGAGGGTTCAAGAAGAACCCCGTCTTTCCGGCGCGAAAGTCGCGAACCGCCGAACGCAGGCTCGCCGGCGAGTACCCGGCCCGTGCGGCGGCCACCTCTGCGCTCGTTCCCTCGAACAGATAGGCCCGAAGCGCCTCGTAGCGGCGGTGGTTCGGCCCGGTCGGCCTGGCGAAGAACTCTCCGCCGGGGCGCTTGGTTGGGGTCGATTTCGCTGTACGAACCATGTGCTTACTTCACCAGCCCGGACTACCGAAGTCAAGGACCCTGGCCCGCTTGTCTTACATCGCTGTAGTTTCAAGCGACTGGCAAGCACCTTCGTGCCCGCGGGCAGAGCTTCACTTGTCTGCACTGGCCATCAAGCACAGCGAGATCACCCCCAATCCAGATCCCCGCTCCAACGCCAGAGCACAACTTTGCCCTTGTAAGCCAAGAGATCTACGCTTCAACAGCGATCGCGGACGGCTAACTCGAGTGCGGGCCCGACCTATCCGCGAGAATCGGCGTTAGAGCCTATGGACCGAAGGCGGACGATTCGCCGGAGCGCGGCCGTCACGCGCAGACCCTGTCCGACCGCCGCTGGACCCGGTCGTCTCGCTCCGGCGAACATGACGAGATGATTGGCAACGACGAGACGAGGACCACAGCGGAGAATTACCGCAGCTTCGCCCGTCTTGAAGCCCGCGGCCGGTCACCTCTTTACGAGGAGCTGACCGAGGCGGTGGCTGGCGATCCTGAGGTCCTGGCGCTGCTCGCGTCGCTGCCGGTCGCCAAGCGGCAGCCCAACTTGCTCCTCGCGGTGGTCCGGTATCTCTGCGGACCGGTCGCTGACTACCAGGCGTTCGGTCGTGCCGTCGTGGAGCGATGGACCGAGGTGCGCTCGAGCCTGCTCGCGCG
>JBKQUU010000080.1:0-2670 GCA_052325485.1 Acidimicrobiales bacterium
CCGAGCGGGCCGCCGTCAGGTCTACTTTACGCTGGCACAATAGACGTTCCCAGCGCGGAGGGGCCGGTACATGGCACAACAAGACGAGACGGCCATAGCCGGCGGGCCCGACCACCACCTCGCCGCCGCCGTGCAACGGCTGAGCTCGCGGTTTTTTGCCGACGCTCCCGCGGTCGACACCGCCGAGAGCATCCCCTCCGAACACCTGACGGCATTGGCCGACGCCGGGCTCTACGGGCTCTTAGCCCCCCGGGCCGAGGGCGGCCTGGGCCTCAACGACCCGGCCGTGTGCTCGGTAGTGGAAGAGCTCTCCTCGGGTTGCCTGGCTTCGACGTTCGTGTGGGTACAGCATTTCCGTCTTCTCGGGGCCATGCTCGACCAGGGGGCCCCGGCTCCCCTGCGCCAGAAATACCTCCACCGGGCGATAACGGGCGAAGTCAAAGGAGGGGTGGCGCTTACGGGACTGCTGCCGGGACCGCCGCGGCTCATAGCCCGGCCGGTGCCGGGCGGTTGGCGACTGGAGGGCGAGGCGCCCTGGGTCAGCGGTTGGGGGATCGTCGACGTCATTGTCGTGCTCGCCCGCAGCCCTGAGGGCAGGGTCGTCACCCTCCTGCTCGACGCCAAGCCTCAGCCCGGGCTGTCGGTCACCCCGCTCGGCCTGGTCGCCCTCAACTCCACCCGTACCGTCAGGGCCCGCTTCGGGGGCGTGTTCGTCCGGGCCGAAATGGTCATAGGCGAGCAGGGTTACGACAGTGCCCGGGCGCAGTCCGAACGTCTCCGGCTCAACGGCTCCCTCGCCCTCGGCCTGGTGCGCCGGTGCTGCTCGTTGCTGGGCCCGTCCGCCCTCGACCGCGAGCTCGTGGACTGCCGAAGGGCGCTCGACGCCGCCAACCCAGCTCGCATGCCGGCCGCCCGGGCCTGGGCGAGCGAGCTGGCCATCCGGGCTGCCGCCAGCGTGGTCGTCAGTCGGGGGAGCCGGTCGGCGCTCGTCGGCGACGTGGCCGAACGCTTGAGCCGGGAGGCGACCTTCCTACTGGTCTTCGCCAGCCGCCAGGCCATCAAGGAGTCCTTGCTCGACCGTCTGAGCGGTCACTGAGCTCGCCGCCAGGTAGGGCGCGAGGCGTCAGTGGGCAGGCAGGCGGTAGCCGGCGCACCGTTTGCACCACCAGCGGTAGTTGAGCCGGCCCTTGCACCTCGGGCAACGGTAGACGCCTACGCCCGCCAGCGCGATATGGGCTGCCCACGCCGCCAGTCCTGTCCATTTGTACCAACGTCGTACTCGCATGCGCCTCTCGATCCACCTTTGCGCCGCCAGGTTACCCAGGTATGACCACACCCGGGAGACTTGCGACTGCTGTTAGGTGGGCCGAAGATGGCCGGCACCGAGTGATGGCCTATAGTCCCGTTATCGACAACCCAGGAGTTTCGGCCGTCATCAAGAGCGGGGTGTGCGGTTTTACGGTGCGGGCCACAGCGCACTGCGACGACGGCACCCACGTGGCGTTGCAGATCGACAGCGACTGTCCCAATCAGCAGAAAGTGGCCGCCGAGCTCCATGAGGTCGACGCGTTCCGGGAGCTTTTCGCCGATAAACGCGACGGCGTGGTGTGGAGCACCTGTGCCCGGCACAGTCCTCACATCAGTTGCCCGGTCCCGGTAGGGCTGCTCAAACTTGTTGAGGTGGCCGCCGGCCTGGCCCTGCCGCAGACCGTGTCGATAGAGATCCGTCCCAGCACCGCCTCCTGAGGCCCTGAAGGGCCCGCCCCAGCACCGCCTGCCCGGTGAGGCTCTGGACGTGACTTCAACTTTACATAACGACCATTATCGGCGTTGGTAGGAGGAGCAACAGCTGCTGTCATGCAGCGCGCTTTCCCGGGCCGCGACCGCTCTTCTGAGGGGGGCTTCTCTTGAGTTTCGTCTCGCCCGCCTCTTGGCCCTCGTCTTGCCCGCCGCCGCACCGTCGTCGGTCTCCGGTCATTTCCTGCGCCACTCAGAAGTGCCTGCCGTCGGCTCGTAGTTAAGCGTCGGCACCCAAGAACTGGGCGCCCCGCCCGCCTCCTTGCGCCTCGCCCCGACGATTCGTCACAGTGACGTAATACAGGGGTGGCCTAGCAACCTGCGAGGCGCCCACTGGTACCGCGGAGATTCGTCACAGTGACGTAATGGCCTGGCCGCCCCCGGTCTGCCCACCTCGTGGGCACCGGTCTCGGCGCCCGGGCCCCCACCGGCTCGGGGACCGTCCCGTTCAAATGGCCCGGTGGTAGGACGCCCTTCTCCTAAGAAATATGGATTTTGAGCGTCTTGACCTGGGTCACGAAGCCCGGGCCGGTCAAGGTGGCCGTGGCGTTGATGGTGAGGGTCTTTCCTGGCGCCGGGGCGGGGACGCCCTGGAGCTGAAGAGCGGCGACGCTATTGACCACCGAGGCCGTCGCCAACTGCTTGGTGACCTCGAAAGGCGGTGCGTACGACGCCACCTTCTCCTGCCACGAGCCGACCAGTTTGACCGTCACGTCGGGGTCGGTGAACGCGGTGCCGCTGGTGCTACGGACGATGGCCAAGAGCTTGCCCGTAGGCGCCAGCGTGATGCTGGGAGGAAGGTACAGCTGGGCGTCGGCGTTGAGCGTGACCTCGCTGACCAGCGTCCCGTACGAGGCGTCATTGCAGGCGGTG
>JBKQUU010000081.1:0-5968 GCA_052325485.1 Acidimicrobiales bacterium
ATCAGGGCGAAGATGCCGAGCGACGGGTCGGGATCGGCGCATTGTCGGAGGCCGAGGTCATCGTAGGTGCTATCCTCCAAGCCTCGAGGCCTACGGTCAACATCGTCTTCGTGTCCCTGACCGCAGCGCCCGCGTTGTACGGCGGCAAGCCTCCCACGATCACACAGATGTGGCCACCCGTGCAGGAGACACCGTCCTCGGTGCCGTTCTGGTCCGAGTCTTGAAGGAGCTGCCAACTTCCGCCGGTCAGCTCCTCCGCAAGGGTCTCCTGGTGCCCGCCAATGTCAGTATTGCCTACGGCGATGCATGTGGAAGCACTCACGCAAGAGACGCTGGCGAAACTGTCCCCCGCCGGATGACGGCACGTACCCCTGCCCACAGAGTTGTTCGGGGTCGACATCCGGGGCCAACGGCGGCCGTCCCAACGCGCCGCAATGTCAATCCACGGCGCTGCGGCGTCGAGGATTTCTCTGTCCCCTGGTAACCCAAATATGTATTGCCGAAACATGCCTGAGTTTCAATGGGAATCGGTACAGAGCGCCGGATTTGGTATTGAAAATGCTGGGACCTTCTAGTTCAATGTCGCTCCAGAGCCAACGTCATATTATCGGGGCGCAGTCTGACGATCTGTGTGGGGGACGCGAGCGCTGTCAGCTCTGGGCAGCTTCCGTGATCCGACGGTTCCGCGCTTGCCGAGATTCGCTCCAAGGCCGTTCAGCGGAACACTCTGTACGCCCCAGTCCCGGCGATCCGGGCGACCCTGACCCATTCCTTTGGTAGGGTTTCGGGGACACCCTCGACCAGCTGATGGCTCAGAACATAAAAGGTATCAGCATCTTGGTCGAGCGCTTGTATACCGGATAGTCGTTCGGAAAGAGGCGCTCCATGATGTGTTCCTCGACGGTTGCGCTGTAGATGAAGTACGCGCCCATAAACACGACGGCAACGAGCCAAAACCAGCTCACGGCTACCGCCGTCCCGATGGCGGCGAGGATTATTCCCGAGTAGATGGGGTTGCGGATGTACCGATAGGGCCCGGTGGTAACCAACTCCGCGTCCACCTTCTCGGACATCGGGGTGCCCCAGTTCCGCCCCAGATAGGCCCGTGCCCATAGAGCCAGTCCCAACCCGGTCACGAATAGGCCCATGCCGATGCCTTGGAGAATGGGGTTGTTCACGATGGCGTGGTGACCCTTGAAAACTCCCGAGCGACTGACCAAGACCAAGATGACGAAAAGGGCGACCCTCAAGCCGAAGAACTGTCGCATTCGTGACTGAGCAGCTCGCTTGGCCGTCAGGGCGGCCGCCAGCCATGCCAACCAGAACAGGGCCCATAGGCCGTAGATGACGTAGTCGATGACGTACATGGACGGATTGCCATGGTACCGGAGCCATTGTCGATGTGAGGTGACCCGGACGCCTGGGTCTTAGGCAGCCAGATGCTGCTCACCCGCTTGGTCGACAGCGCCATCGTGCACATCCAACCCCGGTTAAGGAGGATACTCCCTGACGGTTGAGGGTGACGGTGCCGTCGGGGGTTAACCCCACCTCTGGCGTGGGTGCTGACCGACGACAAAGACGCCGACTAGCCGTATTCCAATGCTAGGCCTATCCCTTTAGCCTTTGAGTTGTGATGATTACTGCACACTCTCTGACCAAGCGCTACGGCGCTGCCACGGCGGTGGACAACCTTACTTTCGAGGTACGACCGGGTGTTGTCACCGGGTTCTTGGGGCCAAACGGGTCAGGAAAGTCGACGACCATGCGCATGGTCATGGGTATCGACATACCTGACTCGGGGTCGGCCCTGATCGGGGGCAAGCCCTATTCCGAGCTGGCCTGGCCGCTGCGCCAGGTCGGTGGCCTATTGGAAGCCAAAGCCTTCCACTCGGCTCGCACGGCCCGCAACCACCTGAGGTGGCTGGCGCTCACCAACGACATCCCGCTGCGCCGGGTCGACGAGGTCTTGGACCAGGTGGGGCTGACCTCGGTGGCCAACCGGAGGGCGGGAAAGTTCTCCCTGGGCATGGGCCAACGTCTTGGTATCGCTGCCACCATGCTCGGCGACCCGCAGGTCCTTCTCTTCGACGAGCCTGTAAACGGCCTCGACCCCGAAGGCATCCGCTGGGTGCGCCATTTCCTTATCGACTTGGCGGCTGAGGGCCGGACCGTCTTCGTCTCCAGCCATCTGATCAGCGAGATGGCGCTTACCGCTGACCAGCTCGTTGTTATCGGGAGGGGCCGGCTGATCGCCGAGACCAGCGTCGCCGACTTCGTGGCCCGCAGCGGCGACGCAGCGGTGAAGCTGCTCACGCCGGACCGGGCCGCCTTCGCCGCGGTCATCATCGCCACCGGGGCCAAGGTCGTCTTGGGCGAAGACGGTTCCCTGACCATCGAGGGCCTGACTGCCTCACAGATCGGCGACATGGGCGCCCGGGACGGCCTGCGAGTCCACGAGCTGACGCCGATCAAAGCGTCCTTGGAGGACGCCTTTATGCAACTCACCCAGGACGAGGTGGAGTACCGCCCGTCGATGATGGCCGCCGCGGGAGCAGCCGCCGGTCGCAAGGAGTAGCTGAAATGAGCCAAGCCCTACAGACCGCCCCGCCGGGGCACTACCGCGTCAAGCACGTGGCCAAATCCGAGATCGTCAAGCTACTGACCCTACGGTCGACCGCCATAACCCTCGTCCTCACCGTTGGCATCGCCCTTTTGGTCACCGGGCTGGTAGCCAATGCCGCCTTGCACCAAGCTCCCAATTACTACATCGGCTTCGACCCGACCCAGCAGTCCCTCGTGGGCCTGATAGTGGCCGGTTTGACCGGCGGTGTGTTCGGGGCGTTGCTGATCACAGGCGAGTACGCCAGCGGGACCATTCGGACGACCCTGTCCGCCACCCCCAACCGGCCCCTCTTACTGGCAGCCAAGATCGGTGTCACCACCGTCATCACGATGGCATTTTGCGAGATCTTGAGCTTCGTGTCCTTCTGGCTCGGCCAGATTGTCCTTTCCGGCGGAGGTGCCCCGTCAGCGAGCCTGGCTAGTCCGGGAGCGTTCCGGGCTGTGGCCATGACCGGCGTGTTCATTGCCCTGATGGCCCTCATGTCCTTTGGTTTCGGGCTCATCCTGCGCAGCACGGCAGGAGCCATCGCCGCCTACGTAGGCGTCGTGTTCGTCCTACCCCTCGTTGTGCGGGCCATATCTGAAACAGACCTTCGTTACCTTCCCACCAACATCCTTACCAACTCGGTCATGTCCACCGTCAACCAGGGGCCCGGGGGCACCCTACGACCGCTGTCCCCAGCCGTAGGGTTGTTGCTGATGACCGTCTATGCCGCCGTGGCTCTTATCGCCGGCGCCGTGATGTTCGTGAGGCGTGACGGTTGAGCGAACCAGGCACGAAGAGGATCTTGGTGCCGCCCGACCTCCCCGAGCCGCGGGCCGGGCAGGTTAGGCGTATAGCCCGGTTGATCGGCCGGGAGCCTTTCCAGAAGCGCACCTGGGCGGAACTGGCGTTCTTCGTCGCCAGTTCCGCTCTGGCGTACTCCGGGGTCCTCCTCCTTGGCGCTGCGGGGGCAGTCGGCCTACTGCTAACGGTCGTCTTCGTCGGCGTGGTCGTCCTTGCTGGCGGGCTCCGGGTTGCCAGGGGCCTGGCGGCCTGGCAGGTGGGACTGGCTCGAGGGGTGCTGGGCGACCAGATCGAAACCCCCGAGCCGTTCACCGCCCGCCCCGGGTTCTTCGGTTGGTTGCGGGCATCCCTTGGCGACCAGGTCGCGTGGCGGGCAGTCGGCTACTTCGCCGCCAAGGTGCCGTTCACGGTCTTCGGCGTATGGTTTGCCCTCAGCGTCTGGGTCGAGGCCCTCTACGGTATTTGCTCCCCGTTGACGGGGGGTAGCAGTTCGGACAGGTTCGGCGCCTTTAGCCGGCTGTTCGGCCCCGGTTACGGCGGCCAGCCGGCAACGTTCGTGGACCGCGCCGGGCTTTTCGTAAGCGGGGTCGTGGCCCTTTTCATCGCCCCGTGGACCATGAGGCTGGTCGTCTACCTCGACCGGAGAATGATGCACCTACTGCTGGGCCCAAGCGCGGCCGCCACCCGGGTGAAGACCCTGGAGGAGTCCAGGTCAAAGACCCTGGACGCAGCCACCGAGACCCTCCGGCGCATCGAACGCAACCTGCATGACGGCACCCAGGCCCAGCTGGTCGCCCTGGCCATGAGGCTCGGCCAGGCTAAGGACAAGCTCGACCACCTGGACGTCGGAGAGGGCCAGGGTGCCGACCTGGACGCTGTCCGGCGCCTGGTGGACGAGGCTCACCGTGGCGCCAAAGAAGCGATCATTGATCTCCGAGACCTGGCCCGCGGCATCCACCCGCCCGCGCTTGACACGGGCCTGGAGAACGCTCTCACAACCTTGGCCGCCCGCAACCCTGTCCCCACCGAGATCTCGGTGTCCATCCAGACCAGGCCCAGCCGGGCCATCGAGGCCATCTGCTATTTCTGCGCGGCAGAACTGCTGGCAAACGTGGCTCAGCACGCTCACGCTTCTCGTGCCTCGCTCAGCTGCACCCAGCACGGCCCGTGGCTGAGGGTTGTGGTGCGCGACGACGGCCGGGGCGGTGCCGCCGTCAACCGGGTGGGCTCGTCGTCCAGCGGCCTGGCCGGCCTAGCCGACCGGGTGCGCGCCGTTGACGGCCAGCTGAGCGTCGCCAGCCCCCCGGGCGGCCCGACCTCGGTTACCGTGGACCTACTTGCCACGCTTGAGCAATGACTAACACCCACCCCAAGCACACCGGTAGTAACAGCGCCCCCACCGCCGCCTCGTCGCCGGGGCGCACCGATGTCTTGCGGGTCGTGATCGCCGAGGACTCCGCCATCTTGCGGGACGGCCTGGTACAGCTGCTGAACGACCGGGGCTTTGTGGTGACGGGAGCTGTCAGCGACGCAGCTAGCCTCCACGAGGCCGTGGCCGCCAGTGCCCCCGACGTAGCAGTGGTCGACATCCGCATGCCCCCGACGTTCACCGACGAGGGCCTGCGAGCGGCCATCGAGCTGCGCCACGATAACCCTGATCTGGGGATATTGGTTTTCTCGCAATACATCGAGACCCGTTATGCGGCCGAGCTGCTCGCCGGGGGCGCGGCCGGGATCGGCTACCTGCTGAAGGACAGGGTCGCCGACGTGGCTGATTTCGTGGAGGCATTGGTGCGGGTGGCGTCCGGTGGCACGGCCCTGGACCCCGAGGTCGTGACCCAGCTAATGGGGGCGTCTCGTCGCACCGACACGCTGGCCGCCTTGAGCGGCCGGGAGCGAGAAGTCCTCGCCTTGATGGCAGAGGGCCGGACAAATTTGGCTATCGCCAGCAGTCTGATCGTCTCGGAGGGGGCAGTGGAAAAGCACGTCGCCAACATTTTTTCCAAGCTTGACTTGCCCGCCACCTCCACTGACCATCGACGGGTCCTGGCAGTGCTCCGCTACCTCGAGGGCTGACAGCTGGGAGAACCTGCAACCCCCGAGAATGAGCGCTTTATGAAGGTACGCCGGGCAGCGGTGCCATGAGCGGGCCACAAGCCGGAAACTGAGCTCTGTCATGGTCCGATCCTCGCGCCGGCGCACAAGTCCGGGAGCCGCGGCCACCTTTCCCTGGTCAGCTCGGAGGGCTGGCAGCCCGGGAGTGGAACTCGGCGAGCCAGGTTTCGAAGTCCTTGGCCACGATGCGCTCCCCCCGTGAGCCCCTCTGCTTCAGCAGAGGCGAGGAAAACTGCGGGGGTTTTCATGACGTCGGGATCGACAACGGCGGCCGTCCACTCGAAAATTCTCTGGTTGAAAGGTGGTCGGCAAGACCTCACGGCCCGGGTCAGGAGAAGTCTTCGACAACCGACGCCAGGCACCGTCAGCGTTGAGCCCGCGGGTCAGGGTTGGCGGGCGACGAGGGCACGGGCCCGGGCGGCTTGCACCGCGGCGACCAGGGCG
>JBKQUU010000082.1:0-11412 GCA_052325485.1 Acidimicrobiales bacterium
CTTGTGGAGGTGAAGGGATTTGAACCCTCGGCTTCTACGATGCGAACGTAGCGCTCTACCGGGCTGAGCTACACCCCCGTACGGGACCAGCCTAGTGCCCACCCCGTGGACGGGCCATCTGTGTGCCCGTGGTCCGGAGTGAGCTGCTGTTCAGCGGCTCCTCTGACCACCGCGGGCGAGAGAGTCCACGGTGATGGCAAGTAGCAGCACTACCGCCACGACCATGTACTGGACTGCGGCCCCTAGGCCCATGAGGTCGATGCCGTTGTAGACGGCTGCGATCACCACGCCGCCTAGCACGCCGTGCAGGGCCTTGCCCCGGCCCCCGTAAAGGCTCGTGCCGCCGATGACCGCGGCGGCGACGGCGTACAGCATGTAGCTCGGGTCGATGTCAGTGGCGATCGATCCCAGCCACGACAGGTACATCAGCCCGCCTAAGCCGGCCATCAAGCCCGTTAGCCCGAAAGCGACGGTGCGGATCAATGGGACGTTGATACCGGCGCGCCGGGCGGCTTCGCGGTTGCCACCGATGGCGTAGACATAACGTCCGAAGCGAGTCCGCGACAGCAGCAGGTTGGCACCGGCAAAGATCCCGAGGAGTATCGGGATCGACCACGGGACGCCGTGGTTCACCGTCGTTGCCGTCCCCCGGTTGATGTTGCAGATGGCGACCACGACGACGCCGGCTGCGGCTACGGCCGCCCCTTTGAGCAGCGTGAGGCCCATGGGCGGGGTGACCAGCCCCCCGGCCCGGCGGCGCGTGTCCCTGACCACGTTGTACGTCCCCAATGCCACTACCAAGACGGCCATGGTCACCCAGCTGGCGAGCGGCGTGATGTTGCCAGCCACGAGGTCTGTGAGCACCTTGTTCGAGATCTCGATCACGCCGCCGACGGCGACGCTGAAGCGGTCGAACATCCACAGCATCACACCCTCGAGGCCTAAGAACGCGGCCAGGGTGACAATGAACGCCGGGAGCCGCAGGCGTGTGATCAGCGTGCCTAGCACCAACCCGATCACCGTTGTCGTGGCCACCCCGATCAAGATGCACAGCCACCAGGGAAAGTTCCACGGCGGCGCCACCAGGGCGGCCATCAGGCCGGCACCGATGCCGGCGTTGTAAACGATGGACAGGTCGATCTCGCCCAACAAGAGGACGAAGACCTCGGCCATGGCGAAGATCGCGAACACCACCAACTGGTTGAAGAGGTTGACGAGGTTGCCCGCCGACAGGTACTTAGGCTCTTTGATCTGGAAGAAAACGACGATCACGAGCAGCGCGATGACGACGGGCAGCACGCCGCTGTCACCCGAGCGGACTCGTCGCCACCAGGCACTGGCGTAGTCGACGAGCGTGTCGGCGACTACCTCGGGCGCGGCCGTGAGCGCCGCCTCAGCGGCGCGGTCGTCGAGCCCGGACGGCTCGGCGACTAGCGCGGTGACCTGGGGAGCAGGGACCTGCTCACCCCCGGCCTGTGATTGCTCAACAGCCATCGTTCAAACCTCCTGCGCCCCGTGACCGTTGGCGGGAGCCACGGCAGAGGCCCTTTCTCCGACCATACCCGTCGTCATGAGCTCGACGACGCTCTGACGGTCGAGCTGGGAGGCGGGGGCTTCCCCCACCGTCATGCCCAGCCGCAGGACGGCGATCCGGTCGGCCACTTCGAACACGTCGACCAGGTTGTGGGAGACGATCACTACTGCGTAGCCCTGCTCGGCCAGGCGCCGCACGAGCCGCAGGACCATCCCCGTCTGGGCTACACCGAGAGCGGCGGTCGGCTCGTCTAGGATCATGAGCTGGGAGTTCCACAGCACGGCTCGGGCGACGGCGACGGACTGGCGTTGGCCACCCGACAACGACGCCACGGGCTGGCGGATCGAGCGTACCGTCGTCACCTGCAAGTCGGCGAGAGTGCGCCGAGCGGCGACCTCCATTGGGGCCTCGTCCAATCCCCCAAACTTGGTTGGCTCCCGGCCGAGGAACATGTTCTGCACAATGTCCAAGTTGTCGCACAGGGCCAAGTCCTGGTAAACGGTGGCGATCCCCAGTGCGGCGGCGTCCTTTGGCGTGTGGATGTGGACGGGGCTGCCTCGCCACAAGATCTGCCCGCCGTCGGGAGGGTGTATGCCCGAAATTATCTTGATGGTGACGCTCTTGCCGGCGCCGTTGTCACCGCACAGGGCAGTCACCTCGCCTGCCGCCACCGTAAGGTTGACCCCGCTCAGGGCCCTCACCGGCCCGAAGTTCTTTTGTACGCCCTGCAACTCGAGCAAAGGTTGCCCTCGCTCTAAAAGAGCCTGAGCCACGTTGCACCCCTCCTTCGGCGCCTGCCCCCTTACAAACCGGCCCGTGCCCATGGCTGGCATGCGGGCCGGGCCACGACGGAACGGGCAAAAAAGCGCCCGCTGTGAGAGCCGCACAAACGCCTGGGCCACACAGATGGCCCAGGCGTTTGTGGCTCTAGCTAGTGGCTCGTGATTACGGGTTGATACTTGCTGCCTTGCAGGCGGCGGCCGTCGCGTACGGCGCCGCGCACAGGGTGGCGGCGGGCACGAACTGGTCGGCGATGACCGTCGAGTTCATGTTCGCGGCGGTTACCCATTCGGGCGTTAGGAGCACCGACTTGACTTCTACGTTCTCTACGCTGTCCAACGTCTTGCCGTTGATCAACGCTGCTGGCGGGGTCAGGCCTGCACGGGCGTAAACAGCCAGGGCGACAGCGGCCTGGGCCTCTTCGTAGATCGGCTTGTACACGGTGCCGCACTGGTAGCCGGTAAGGACGTTGCCGAGGCCCGTCAGGGTGGCGTCTTGGCCGGTTATGGGTAGGGTGTCAGGCTTGAGGCCCTTAGCCGTGATCAGCCAGTGGATGATCGGGGCGCCGTTCTCGTCGTTGGGCATGAGCACGGCATTGATGCCCGAGTTGGCGGTGTACACACCCTCGAACTCGGTCAGCGCCACGCTCGGTGTCCACGTGCCCGGAGGCGACTCACCGGGTTGGAGCTTGCCTATGAGCTTGTACGTGCCCTTGGTGAAGTAGGGCTGGAGGACGGCGTCGTACCCGTCGGCGAACAGGGTGGCGTTGTTGTCGGTCGGGGCACCGTGCATGACCAGCACGGTGGGACTGGCCACTTTCCAGGAACTGATGCAGCTGACCAACCCATTGCCCAGGAGCGTGCCGACTTCCACGTTGTTGAAGGAGTCGTAGTATGTCCGCTTACCGCCGAGGGTCAGGCGGTCGTAGTCGATCGTCTTCACGCCGTGGGCGGCGTTGTAAGACTCGATCTTGGCGCCGACGCCCGAGTCAAGGGGGTCCATGATGACGACCTTGTCGCCTGCCGTCACGGCGGCCTGGTCCATGGCCAGCTCGGTGGCGTCGCTGCCGTCGGCATTTTCGACGTAGATGTCTGTCGGCGGGAGCCCGGCCTTTTGCATGGCCTCGTTCAGGAACGGGGCGTCGAACTCGATGTACCGAGTGGACGACACCGTGTCAGGCAGGATGGCGGTGATGCCGCCTGTGCCTTTGGTCACAATGGGCTTGAGGAGCGACATGGCGCTGAAGTTGCGGGTGAACGAGGTGGCTGAGAGACCCATGGTGGCGGCGGACGCTGACGTCGCCGTGGTCACCTGGCCGACCATGGCCAGGACCATGGCGGACATGGCGACCGTCGCACAGCCAGCCGTCCGTACCTTGTGTTTCATTTTCATTTTTATCCCCTTTGTCTGGCCTCAGAAGAAGTGGAGCGGGTACCGGTGTCTGTCCGCGCCCGCCGGGTTCGGCCGCCACGGCGCTCTAGCACCAAGGGCGCTGGTGCACGACATCGCGACGTGCGCCCGACGTAGCCGGCCGGAGTAGTTCTTCGGGTAGCTCCGGCGATGCCGACCGTAGGTCGCCCAATGTGAACGCGAACGTCAACGAGGCTGGCCCAGCGTTAATAATTCATGAAGATTTGTTAAACGGTGGTTCACAAGAGCGGTCCGGGGACGGAGCGCGACAAAGTGGGCGGAGCGCCCGGGCACCGGCGCCGGGCCGGGCTGACCAGGACGTGCTCAATCAGGGACGAAGCGGTAGCCAGCCCGGGGCTGGGTGATGATCACCGGAGGGCCTCCACCGCTCTCCAGCTTGGCCCGCAGGCGGCGGACATAGACGCGGACGTACTCGGTCTCGGTGGCGTAGCCCGGGCCCCACACCCCCCTCAACAGCTGGGCGTGCGTAAGCAACTTGCCGCGGTTGACGACGAGCTCCCTCAGGAGGGCGAACTCCGTCGGCGTCAGGTGCACCACCTCGCCGCCCCGGGTGACCAGGCGCATCTCCAGGTCCACCACCAGGTCGCCGACCTCGATGCGCAGAGGCGACACCTCCACCGGCTCGGCTGGCCGGGTCCGGCGCAGTGTGGCCGTGATCCGGGCCAACAGTTCCTCGATCCCGAACGGTTTGGTCAAGTAGTCGTCGGCCCCGAAATTGAGAGCGGTCACTTTGTCGTGCTGGCCCCCGCGGGCCGAGACGACGATGATGCCGACACCCGAACGTTCGCGCATTTGGCGGCAGAGCTCGAAGCCGTCTACATCGGGCAGCATCAGGTCCAACAAGACCACGTCGGGCGCCTCGGTCTCCAGCAACTGGAGGGCTCTCGACCCGTCAGGGGACACGCAGGTGTCGAAGCCGCGCACGACCAGGTTGCTCCGGATGAGGTCGACGATGTTGGGGTCGTCTTCCACCAGCAGGGCCTTCGTCCGCCTCTCGACGACGGTCATGCGACGGTCCCCCCCGGGCCCTCCAGGGGGAGCACGATCACGAAGCAGGCTCCCGGCCCGGTGTCGTCGAGGCTGATCTGACCGCCGTGAGCGACCACGATCCCTCGGGCAATGGACAGGCCTAGCCCCGCCCTCGGCGCGCTGGTGGCGCCCCGGGCCCAGGACTCGAACAATTGCTCCTTCAGTTCCCTTGGGATACCTCTCCCGTCGTCGCTGACCCGGATAGCCACGCTATCCGTCGACGCCGTCGCCACCTCGATCCTGACCTTCACCCCGGGCGGGTTGTGGCGCAGGGCGTTGTCCAGCAGGTTTACGAAGACCTGTTCAAGGCGGTCGTGGTCGGCCCACACGGGGCCGATCTCCGGTGGGCAGCACACGACCACGCCCTCCGCCCCCTCCGGGTGCAGGCAGGAGACAGCGGCGGCAATGACCAGGGAAAGGTCGCACCAGTCCTGCTGAAGGCGCAGCAAACCGGACTCGATGGCGGAGAAGTCCAGCAGGTCGCCCACCAGGCGGCCGAGGCGTGACGACTCCCCGGCGATCCTGCTCAGGAACCTCAGCTTCGACTCGTCGTCCCAAGTGACGTCCGAGGCCAGCAGGCTGCTGGCATAGCCCCTTATGGCCGTGAGCGGGGTGCGCAGCTCGTGGCTGAGTCGGGACAGGAAGTCCCGCTGGAGCTGGTGCGAGCGACGCAAAGCGGCCGCCTGCTGGTGCGCCTGTTCGGCTTCGTCGCGCTCCAGGGCCAGGCGCACCGAGTTCGCGGCGTCGCCAAGCAGCGCCAAGGCGTCGTCGGGCACCTCCGCCGCCAACCAGCGGGCGATGAGGGCGGCCCGCCCGTCGGGCGCCTCGAACGTCGTCGCGATCACCTGGTCAGTGCCTCTCCGCCCCCAGTGGCGTGGCCCTCCGAAGTGA
Source organism: Acidimicrobiales bacterium (assembly GCA_052325485.1). Lineage (GTDB taxonomy): Bacteria > Actinomycetota > Acidimicrobiia > Acidimicrobiales > Palsa-688 > Fen-671. The sequence continues at coordinate 5,666 of JBKQUU010000082.1, forward strand.
GGAGGGGCGGCAAAGGCCCTGGCGGCGTCGGTGGCGTCGTGCTGGGGAAGGTCCCGGTGCGCCTGGCTGTCGCCATCGATGAAAGCCGTACAACGTGGACGGCCACCCTTGGGCACGACCCAAAGTTCGACCTCGGTGGCACGCAGGCCCCGCTGCAACGACTGCAGGGCTAGGAGAAGCCCGCTCGAGACCGGTTCCGGCCCGGCCAGGGTTTCCAGGACCTCCCGGATGGTTTCCAGGACCCGGTTACGAGCCGTCACTTCGCCGAAGAGCCGGTCGCGTTCGATGGCCCCGGCGGCGTAGCCGGCGTAGAGGGAGACCAGGTCCATCTGGTCCCGGTGAGGCCTGCCCACGAACGGTTGGCAGCCGGTGATCACCCCGATCAGGCCGCTGGAGGCTACGAGCGGCACTGACCATGAGCTGCGTATCCCCGCGCTCCTCACCATGGCCGAAAAATGCCACCAGGTGGGGCTTTTGTCCAAGTCCTCTTCGATAACGACGCGCCCGCCGGCGGCGGCCGTGCCCATGGGGCCACCGCCCGGGCCGACCGGGACGGACGCCCAGGCGTCTACCAGCTCCTGGGGGAGCCCCTCGGCCGCCACCAGGCGCAGGCACTGGTCCTCTAGGAGATGGATGCACAGCTGCTGGGTGCCGAGCGCGGCATTTAGGGCGGAGACGATGAGGGGCAGGCTCGAGGTGGGCCGGGCCAGAGCTAGTTGGTCGACCAGGTTCTGTAGGCGCGTCAGCTGGTGCCTGGCGGTAGCTGCAGGGGGGTGACCGGACATGATCGCCACCACGTCGTCAGGGTGGGTCTCAGAGGGGGGCAGGTCGGCCACGACCCGGCCCCGGTGCATCACCAGGATGCGGTCGGCGAGGGCGAAGACCTGTTCGACGTCGTGGGACACCAGGAGCACGGTCGTGCCTTGGGCCTTGAGCTTCACTATCAGCTCTTCGACCTGCCTGGTCTCCTTCACGCCCAGGGACGCAGTGGGCTCGTCGAGGACGAGCAGGCGAGGGTGGCTCTGCATGGCCCTGGCCACGGCCACCAGCTGGCGCTGGCCGGTCGATAGCGAGCCCACGGGCCGGGACTCGCTGACCCTTATCCCGTAGGAGCTCAGGATGCGCCGGGTGGCGATGGTGGCTTTGGCGTCGGAGACGAGCCAACGGCTCCGCTCGCGGCCGAGGAACAGGTTGGCGGCTACGTCAAGGTTGTCGCACAGGGCAAGGTCCTGCCACACCACGGCCAGGCCGTTGTTGGCGGCACCGGCGTTGTTGCGGACAGGCGAGCCCCCTATCAGCACCTCGCCGACATTGGGCGAGATGTCGCCGGCGATGCAGCGGACCAGGGTCGATTTGCCGGCGCCGTTCTCTCCGGTAAGGGCCACGAGCTGGCCCGGCCAAACCTCGAAGTCGACGCCGTTCAGTACCCGAAGGTCGCTGTAAGTGACATAGAGGCCGCGCACGCTCAACAGGGGCGGTGCCGGCCCGGCGCCTGACGAAGGGACCTGGACGAGAGCCGTGACCATCCCCACCAGTGTGCTCCCTCCACGCCGGTGGTGGGGTCGGCTCCCGGGGGGCGCCCGCGGTCCGCCTAAGGGCGCCGGGCCGAGCATCCAAAGGTTCGCCTCAACCGCTTGGGTCAACATGACCCGGCCTTGACCGGTTCGGCGCAGACTCCCTGAAAAAAAGCTACGCAAGCGCTTGTGTGGCCCTGGCTCTAGAGCTACTATGCGCGTCACTCGGTTCCCGAGGGGGGAACTTACTGTCACAGGACGCTTGCGGCCTGAGGTAGGTGGGGGTTGGTCAAGACCACGATCAAAGAGGTGGCCGGCATGGCGGGGGTTTCCCCCTCCAGCGTGTCCCGGTCGCTCCGCGGCGTCGGCGGCGTCTCCACGAGCACGACCGAGCGTATCCGGGAAGCGGCTGAACAGCTCGGCTACAGCGTTTCCCCCGCCGCCTACCGTCTGGCCACCGGCCGTACCGGCACCGTTGCCATTGTCATGCCCTACCTGACCAGGTGGTTCTACGGCGAGCTGCTCGGGGGGGTCGAGCAAGTCGTGAGGGAGGCCGGCCTGGACCTCCTCCTCTACCAGTTGGGCGACATCGAGATGCGCCAGAGCTACTTCTCCTCCGGCCTGTTGCGCAAACGGGTCGACGGCGTCCTGCTCGTGACCCTGGCCTTGACCGAACCGGAGATCGACGCCCTGCGCGCCCTCGACGTCCCGGTGTGCATGGTCGGGGCGCACGTGGACGGCTTCTCGAGCATCAGGATCGACGACGCCGCCAGTGCCAGCACGGCGGTCCAGCACCTCATCAACCTCGGCCACCAACGGGTCGCCATCATCTCGGGGGACCCGAACGAGCCGGAGCACTTCACGGCCGAGCTTCAACGCCGGGCGGGCTACCGCGCCGCCCTCAAGGCCGCCGGCCTCCCCATAGATCCCGAGCTCGAGGCCCACGGCACCTTCACCATAGAAGGGGGCGACGAAGCTACCGTTCAGCTGCTCGGCCGACGTAGCCTGCCCACTGCCATATATGCAGAATGTGACGAGATGGCAGTCGGTGCCCTGCGGGCATTGCGGCGCGTCGGCCTGCGGGTGCCGGCTGATGTGTCGGTTATCGGCTTCGACGACCATCCCATGGCTGAGTACTTCGACCTCACGACAATGGCCCAGGACGTGCGCGACCAGGGCCGTCAGATCGCCCGGCACATGGTCGACGCCGTGCTCAGGCCGGCCGAGGTGGTACCGGTGGAGCTGCGTTCGCCCACGCGTCTGGTCGTGCGAAGTACCACGGCGGTCCTAGGGAGCGAGCCGCGGACAGTACCCGCTCATGCCGGCGGCGGTTACGGAAGCGACGACCGCTGGTTATTTGACCCCGCTGAGGTGGGGGAACTGGTCAGTCCCGTGTACACAAAAAGGAAGGAGAAGCACAGCAGTGAAGCTCACAATTGAAAGGGGAGTTAGCAAATGACATCATCGTCGGTACTCTCGGCGAGGCGGAGCCGCAAGTTACTATCTATTGCCACGATGGCAGGGATGCTGGCCCTGGGGGGCTCAGTGGTCGGCTCTGCCGTTCCGGCGAGCGCTTCGACCGTAAGCCCGGCCTTGTCGCATATCGGCGGCTCTCTCACGGTCTGGTCCGAATGGACGAGCGTCGAGCAGCAGTACTTCGAGGCTGCTTACGCTCCGTTCACGGCGGAGACCGGCGTCACCATCAACTACCGAGGCGAGTCGAGCAATATCGCCGCCACGGTCCAGGCCGCCGTGGCCGGCGGCAAGGGCCCGGACGTGGCCCTAGTGCCCTCGCCCGCCACGCTCGACGCCTTGGCCGCCAAGGGCTCGATCCAGCCCCTGGCACCCGTCATCGGGAGCGAGGCCTCCGACTACGGTCCGGCCTGGAACAGCTTGGCCAGCTACAACGGTAAGTTGTACGGGGTCTGGTTCAAGGCCGCCAACAAGAACACCATCTGGTACAACCCGGCCGAGTTCGCCGTAGCCGGCATCAAGTCTACCCCCACGACCTGGCAAGGGCTTCTGGCCGACGCCGCTACGCTCAAGGCGGCCGGTGTCACCCCGTTCTCCATATGCGGCACCATCGGTTGGCCGGTGGCCGACATGTGGCAGAACATCTACCTGAAGACGGCGGGGGCCGTTGACTATAACAAGCTGGCGGCTCACGAGATCTCCTGGCAGGACCCGACGGTAACGACGGCGTTCGACACGATGGCCGAGCTGTTCTCCAAGCCCCAGTACCTCCTGGGCGGCACGGCCGGCGCCCTCGGCAGCGGCGGGGACTACCCGGCGTGTGTCGACCAGGTGTTCCCCAAGTCCGGGGCCATGCCCAAGGCGGCCATGGTGATCGAAGCCGACTTCGTCGTCAGCGAGATCGCCTCCAACGAGCCCAATGCCACCGCCGGCACCACGGCGGCCGGGGGCAAGGCGTGCACGGCCAACCCCGCCGACACCCCGTGCTACGACTTCTTCCCGTTCCCGGCGCCCGCCGGCGACCAAGCCAATAACACTGCCCTGCAGGGCTCGGGTGACGTAGCCATGCTTATACGTCCGACCCCCCAGGCCAAGGCCTTTATCAGGTACCTGGCCAGCCCGGAACCGGGCGAGATCTGGGCCCACTTGGGAGGCTTCGCGTCGCCAAATAGCAAGCTCCCGCTCAGTAGCTACCCTGACCCGGTCACCAAGGCTGATGCGTCCAACTTGCAGCACGCCACTTCCTTCGTTTTCAGCCTCGACGACCTGCAGACCGGTTGGGAGCCCGACCTGTGGGCGGACATGCTCAACTTCGTCAAGGACCCGAGCTCGTCCAGCATCGCCTCGATAGAGGCGACAATGCAAAAACAGGCCACCGCAGCGGGACAGAGTTGACGTCGCACGTATGGTCGCGAGGGATGGGTAGTCGATAATCACCAGTTGCAAGTAGGTGCGTGGGCCCTGAGCTGACAACCAGGGCCACGTTGAGAACCAGGGCGTGACCGGGGCACCTCCCCGGCCACGCCCAGCTTTTACCCACCAGCCAGGCCAGGAGAGGGGTGAGGGGGACCGCAAATGGTGGCAAAGACATGTCGGTAGCGGCGGGCCAGCTAGAAGTGGCGCCCCGGCGCAAGAAACGTTCCGCCGCAGGGGGTAGTGCCAAGGACCATCTCGCCTCACTGGCGTTCCTCGTCCCGGGGGCGATCTGGTTGCTGGCGATCGTGGTCTACCCGGCCATAGTCACGATCAAGGACAGCTTCTTCAACGAGACCGGCACCAAGGCGATCGGTTTCACCAACTACAAGAACCTCTTCACCACGGCCGAGACCCTGATCGCCTTCCGCAACAATGTGATTTGGGTCCTGATCTTCCCGTTCCTGGTGACGACCATCGGCCTGGTGCTGGCGGTAATGACCGAGCGGATCAAATGGGCCACCGCGTTCAAGACCATCATCTTCCTGCCCATCGTTTTCAGCGTTACGGCGTCATCGATGGTCTTCGCCCAAATTTTCGACGTCAACCCCCACGTCGGGGTGGTCAATGCCATAACCCAGGGCATCTCGGACATCTTCAACCCCCCCGGCGCTTACCCGCTAAGCCCGGGCCAAACGGCGGGGTCGCTGGCCTCCTACGGTGCTGTGGCCGGCCCCCATGGGACGGTGCAAAGCACGGCGCTCGTAGGCGCCGGCGGCACCATCAGGATGGGCCTGACCGGGTTCCCGCCCACGACGTTCCAGGCGTTGGGAGCTCAACAGGCGGTACTGGCCAAGCCCGCGACGGGTGCTGTCACCGGGCTGGTATGGCGGGATTTTTCGCCCAACAACCCGACCAATACTACCTCTATCCTGTCCGGTGAGGACGGTTACCCTCTCCTGCACGTGGCGCTGGTCAACAGTCAGGGTGCCACCGTGGCGACGACTACCACCAACGCCGAGGGACAGTTCAGTTTCTCCGGCGTCGGCGCCGGGAAGTTCAGGGCCCAGGTCGAAGCTTCCAATTTCGCCCCCGGCTTCGGTGCCGGCGGGGCTGGCGTCTCCTGGCTGGGAGGCCAGTCGTTGACGCCCACCTCCAACCTCAGCCAGACCGAGCAGGCCCTGCTCAGCGGTCCTCTGGTCGACATAGCCATGATCGTCGCCTACCTGTGGATCTGGGCTGGCTTTACCATGGTCGTGGTGGGCGCGGGCCTGGCTGCCCTCGACCGCCAGGCCCTGGAAGCGGCGGAGGTCGACGGTGCGACCGAGTGGCAGACGTTGCGAAAGG
>JBKQUU010000083.1:0-19359 GCA_052325485.1 Acidimicrobiales bacterium
GTGGCGTCCTCCACCGCCCGGACCATTTGTGTGAAGTGAGGGTTCTCGATGTCCGAGATCACCACGCCTATCATCTGGGCCTGCTGGCGGCGCAGGTTGCTCGCCGTCCGGTTGGGCCGGTAGCCGAGCTCGTTGATGACGGCCTGGACCTGTTCGCGCTTCGCCTCGGCTACGGTGGCGCTGCCGTTCAGCACCCGGGAGACAGTAGCCGGCGATACCCCCGCCAGCTCGGCGACATCTCGGATTCGGAACCGTGGACGTAGTTGCGCGACCACCTTGATCCTTTGGTGGGCCTAAGAGAATCTGTTTCAGCAACCCATTTCAGAAATCGGTTTCAGTCGCGACGCACTCTAGGACCGCGCCACGTCCTTGTCAAGCAACCTCGGCCATGACGGCGGGCACACCCACTGGTACCGAAGCCCGGCACGAAGTAGACAAAGGACCAATGAGCGCCACAAACCATCTCGGCCAGCCCGTCGGCGAGCCGGTCCCGAACTGGGCTCCCCGCCCCGCACCGCAGCTTTGCAATTTGACCGGGCGCCGGTGCCGGCTCGAGCCCCTGGACCCGGGACGCCACGCAGAGGACCTGTACCGTGCCAACGGCATGGACGAACAGGGCCGGATGTGGACCTACCTGTCCTACGGGCCGTTCGAGGATCTGGGGAGCTACCGCCAGTGGCTCGAGGGGGCAGCGGCCAGCCACGATCCGATGTTCTTCGCCATATTAGCCGGGGAGCCTTCACGAGCCGTCGGTGTGGCCTCCTACCTGCGGGTAAAACCGGCAGACGGAAGCATCGAGGTCGGGCACCTGGCCTTCAGCCCGGCACTGCAACGCACGGCGGCCGCCACCGAAGCCATGGCCCTCATGATGGCAACCGCTTTCGACGAGCTCGGGTACCGCCGGTACGAGTGGAAATGCGACGCCCTCAACGCCCCGTCCCGGCGCGCCGCCCTGCGCCTCGGCTTCGTTTATGAAGGGACGTTCCGCCAGGCCACGGTGGTCCGGGGCCGTAACCGTGACACAGCCTGGTTCTCGGTCACCGACGCCGAATGGCCGAGGGTCAAGGAGGCTTTGGCGCGCTGGCTAGCGCCGGGCAACTTCGGCCCCGACGGCCGCCAGCTTGTCGCCCTTTCGGCTCTCACCCAGCCCGCACTCACCCAGCCCGCACTCACCCAGCCCGGTCTTGGCCCGCCCGGCGACGATATTGGCGAGGGCGCCCCCTGAAGAGCTCGTCGACGGCCTTCGCCGCCCCGGGCACGGCGAACAAGAAACCCTGGGCACGGTCACAACCGAGCTCCTGCACCGCCTCGAGCTGGCCTTCGGTCTCAACGGCTTCGGCCACGACCTTTAGCCCGAGAGCATGGCCCAGCGTGACGATGGCGCCGACGATAGCGCGCACGCGGGCGTCGTCCTCAACTTCGCCGGTTAGGGCCCCGTCGACCTTTATGAAGTCGAGGGGGAGGGCCCGGAGGTGGGCCAGCGACGAGTAGCCCGTGCCGAAGTCGTCCAGGCCCACCTGGACACCGGCCGCTCGCAGGCTCCGCAACCCGCTCATGGCCGAGCTGGACGCCTCCAGGAAGGCGCGCTCGGTCAGCTCGACCTGGAGGTGGTGGTGCTCGACGCCATGAGCATCGAGCACGCCGACGACCGTGCGGCTCAAAGCGGCGTCGGCCAGGTGGCGGGCGGTGATGTTTATGGCCACCTCGCTGAAGCCGGTACCGGCCAGACAGGCCTGCCAAGCGGCCGCCTGGCGCGCCGCGTCGGCCAGGACCAGTTCGTCCATGGCCACCAGCAGGCCCGTCCCCTCGGCCACCTCCAAGAAGGCCGGGGGCAGGATCAAGGAGCCGTCCGGGCTGAGGACGCGCAGGAGAGCCTCGGCGGCCACGGGCCGTCCGCTGCGCACGTCCAAAATGGGCTGGTACTGCACGACCACCCGGTCATCCTCGAGGGCGCGGCGCAACAGGCGTTCAGTGACCAGGCGCCCGACGGCCCGGGCTCTCAGCTCCACGTCGAAGGTCTCGGCCCGGTCCCGGCCCCGCTCCTTGGCCCGGTACAGCGCCATGTCCGCTTCGCCGAGCAGGTCATCGGGGGCGCGGTGGGCGTCTGTGGTGCAAGCGATCCCTACGCTCACGGTGCAAACGAGGTCCTCGGTACCGACGCGGAACGGCTGGCGGGCGGCTGCGATGATGCGTTCGCCGAGCACGACGGCCTCGCCGTCGTCCTTTAGCCCTTCGGCCAAGACCACGAACTCGTCGCCTCCCAGGCGGGCCACCGTGTCGGACGGGCGGACGTGGCGCGCCAGCCGGTTGGCCATCTCCACCAGGACGGCGTCCCCGGAACGATGGCCCAGTGAGTCGTTGACCACCTTGAACCTGTCCACGTCGAGGTACAGCACCGCCAGCACCCCGCCGTTCCTGGTCATGCGGCGGAGGCCTTGTTGTAGACGGTCCACGAGAACGGTCCGGTTGGCCACGCCCGTCAGGGGGTCCGAGGACGCCTGGTGCTCCAGGCTGATGGTCTGAGCCCGTACGGGGGTCATGTCCCGGACGGCCGACACGACCCAGCTCGACCCCCCCGCTTCGACCAGGCGACGAGTGGACTGCGCCCAGCGGTCCGACCCGTCCCGGCACAGAAAACGGAAGTTGACCGTCGCCTCGCCCGTCTCGGCCAGCGCGGCGCGCCCGGCGTCGAGGTAGTCAAGGTCCTCGGGGTGCACGAAATCGTCCTCCGGGTGCCCGACCAGGTCGGCGGGGCGCCAGCCGAACAAGCGCTGACAGGCGGACGAGACATAACAGAAGACCCCGTCGGGCCGGGCCACGGTGTTCAGGTCAGGCGAACCGTCGACCAGTGCCCGCCACCAGGCTTCGCCACCGAGGTCCCCCATCGAGGGCTCTTGGGCACCCATGCCTGCCATCCTTCGCAGCACGACTAAGCAACGGTCAGGCCAGGGCCGCAGGACCGCACGAGCCTGCGTCTTGGTCTATCACTCCTAGTGTACTGCTGGACAACCACAGGGTTCAGTTCCCGAGGTTAGAGATTCGCGCCCACGCCGAGGGGTCGAGGGTGCCGGCCACGGCGGCTTGGGCGACGTCGGTCAGCAGCAGGTTGTGGTTGCGGGCATAGGCCCTCAGGCGCGAGAACGCCTCGGCCAGGTCGAGGCCGGCCCGCTCGGAGATCACGCCTTTGGCCTGCTCGATCACCACCCGGCTGGTCAGGGCCACGGAGAGCTGTTCGTTCAGGCGTTGAGCCTCGGTCGCGGCCCGATGTTGTAACACGCTGATGGTGGCGAGGTCGGCAAAGGCCTGGGCCACGACGACGTCGCGCTCCTCCATCGGCGCCTGGCCCACATGGAACAGGTTGAGCGCGCCCACGGTCACCTCCCGCAAGCGCAGAGGGAGGGCAGCGGCGGAGTGGAAGCCGGCCTCTGTCGCCACCGCTGAGAAGCGCGGCCACCGTCCCGAACCTGCCGACAACCTCTGGTGCTCGACACGCGCCCCGCTGTTGAAAGCGTCCAGGCACGGGCCCTCCTGGGCCTGCAGCTCGAAAACCTCCAGGACACGCATCGCCTCGCTGGACGAGGCCACTAGGCGCAGGTCGCCGTGCGGAGAGGCGAGCATGACCCCGGCGGCCGAAGCGCCGAGCAGGCTCACACAACGGTCGGCCAGCCCGGTCAACAGGTCGATGACGTCGTAGGTGTCGACCAGGGTGTCGGCCATCTCGACCAGGGAGCGGATGAGGGATTCCTCTCGGGCCATGTCACTCCAAGCGTACGGCCCGTGACACCACGTCCCGGGCCACATCGTTCAAAGATTGGTCGTGGCTGAAGGCGTAAGCCCGCAGACGGATGAGCGCCTCGGTCACGCTGACGCCGAGCTGGACCGAAACCATGCCGGCGGCGTTCTGCACGATGTAGTGGAAGTCGGCGCCGGCCTCGAGCTTGCCGGCTAGGGCGCCGTCCGGCGCTCCGGCCTGCACGTCCAACACCCAGTGGGCGGCCACGTCGGCCATGGCCAGAGCGTCGGCGTGCTGGTCGTCGGTTAGGGGGCCGGGGCCGTCCCGGTAGAGGTTGACGGCCCCGAGGCGCGCCCCGCCTATCCGCAACGGGAAGCCGAACACAGCCCGGACGCCGGCGTCGACCGCCGGAGGGGAAAAGGCTGACCAGCGCGCCACCTCGGGGCTGGCCAGGTCAGGCTCGAGCACGACCCGGTCGTGGCGGTAGGCGTCCACGCACGGTCCCTGGCCCAGGGTGTACTGAAGGTCCTCGATCAGGGCGCTCACCCCATTGGTGGTGCACAACGACCCTTGGGGTATGTCGCCGGACATGAGCATGATCCCCGCGCCCGAGACGCCGATGACGCGCGTGGCCACTTCGCACAAGTGCGCCGCCGGCGCACCATCGCCGGACAGTCCGGCCAGGATCCGGCGAAGCCGCTCACCGGCCACGCGCCGGCCTCGTTCTTACCGCCACCTGCAGGTCGACCACGCGACGCTCCTTCGCTCCAACGGGAAGGCGTCAACAGGGACCGGACCAACGCTCGCCCGGGCCCGGCGTCCACCGGGCCCATGGCCCTGAGCCTAGTCCCGGGCGGCCAGCGGGCCCTGGCACTGGGCCTGGTCCATTTGCCTGACCGCTACCGTCGTGCCCCTGCGTCCTTAGCCCTCCCCAACGGTAGCTTGGCCACCTTGAACCGCCTCGCCGACCAGCCCAGCCCTTACCTGCGCCAGCACGCCGGCAACCCCGTCGACTGGTGGCCCTGGTCGGACGAGGCCTTCGCCGAGGCCCGCCACCGAGATATGCCCGTGCTCATATCAATCGGTTACTCCGCCTGCCACTGGTGCCACGTCATGGCCCACGAAAGCTTCGAGGACGCGGAGGTGGCGCAGGTCCTCAATGCCCATTTCGTGGCCATCAAGGTCGACCGGGAGGAGCGCCCAGACATCGACGCCGTGTACATGGAGGCCGTCCAGCTCGTCAATGGCCGCGGCGGGTGGCCCATGACGGTCCTGGCCCTGCCGGACGGCCGGCCCTTTTGGGCCGGCACCTACCTGCGCAGGACAGCACTCCTAGGGCTCCTCGGCCAGGTGGCCGAACTGTGGGACGGCCAACGGCCGGCCATGGAGGACGACGCCGCCCGGTTATCGGAGGCCGTCCGCCACGGCGCCGAGCTCCCGGCGCCCCCCAGCACGGTCGGGCCGGCGCTCCCCCGGGGCCTCGACGCGCCGGGCACGGCGACAATAGACGACCTTGCCTGGCCCGGGGCCGTGACCGGGCCCGGTGCCGGCGACAACGTCCTGGCCCGGGCGGCCAAGGCCTTGATAGCCCGCTCCGACCCCGAATGGGGCGGCTTCGGGACCGCTCCTAAGTTCCCCCAGCCCGGGTCGCTCGACGTGCTGGCCCAGTACTTCTGGCGGGCAGGCGAGCCGATCGCCCTGGACACGATGTGCCGGGCACTCGACGCCATGAGCTCGGGCGGTATCTACGACCACCTGGGCGGGGGCTTCGCCCGGTACAGCACCGACCGTTACTGGTTGGTGCCCCACTTCGAGAAGATGCTGTACGACAACGCCCTGTTGGTACGGGCCTACAGCCGGGCCTGGCAGTTGACCAGGGCACCTCGCTACCGACAGGTGGTGGAAGAGACCGCCGCCTACCTGCTGCGGCCACCTATACGCCTGGCGGCGGGAGCGTGGGCCTCGGCCGAGGACGCCGACAGCGAAGGCGAGGAGGGCCGTTTCTACGTATGGTCGAGGAGCGAGGTGGAGCAGGTCGCCGGGGCGGTGGCGGCCGATTGGTACGGAGCCACGGCCGCCGGCAACTGGGAAGGCAAGAACGTCTTGTGGCGACCGGAGCTGGGCGAGCTCCACCGGCCACCGGAGATCGAGCACGCCCGGGCCATGTTGTTGGAACGCCGGGAGCTCCGGGCCCGTCCCGGCCTGGACGACAAGGTGCTCACCGAGTGGAACGCCATGGCCGTGTCCGCCCTGGCTTATGCGGGCCGAGCCTTGGACCGTCCGGCGTGGGTGGCCGCCGCTACCGAGACGGCCGAGCTCCTGGTGCAAGAACTACGAGGGGCCGACGGCCGTTGGCAACGGTCCTGGCTCCCGGGCGTCGTCGGGCCGAGGCACCTGGCGTGCTCGGCCGACTACGCCTGGCTCGTTGAAGCGTTCACGCGCCTGAGCGAGGCCACCGGCGAGGCGAGGTGGATAGCCGAGGCCCGGGCCACGGCCGATGCCCTCATCGACTTGTTCTGGGACGACCTGGGCGGTGGCTTTTTCACCACCGGGAAGGACGCCGAGCAGCTCATCGCCCGCATGAAGGACATCCATGACGGTGCCGTCCCCTCGGCCAATGCCACTGCCGCCCTGGCCCTGGCCCGCCTGGGGGAGCTCACCGGCCTAGCCCGCTACGAAGAGGTCGCCAAGCAAACCGTCAACGCCCTGGGGCCGGCCCTGGCCGTCAGCCCCGCCGCCTTCGCCGGGGCGGCCGTAGCCGCCGACTACCTGGCCGGGCCGAGGCGCCAAGTTGTCGTCTCCTCGGCCGACCAGGGCCTCGTGCGACCGGTCTGGGCCCGGTACCTCCCGGGCACGGTCCTGGCTTGGGGCGAGCCCTACCCGTCGCCGCTCTGGGAAGGACGCGACGATAACGACGCCGCCGGTCTGGTCTTTGTGTGCGAGGGTTACGCCTGCCTCCTGCCGGTCAGGGGAGCAGACCACGTGGACGCCCTGCTGGGCCCGCCGGGACCATCCACCTATCGCGCCAGCTGAACGGGCACCATAGAACCGGTGCTCATCAGTCCGGGCCCGCGGACCCCACTGCGGACGATGCCGATCCGCCATGACAGGCCCGGGACGACGTTGCACCTGATGGTCGTCGCCACCGGTGACCGGCACTGCATAGGCGTGGACCTCGCATCGGGCGCCCTGGTCAGGGCGTGGGCGGCGGCGCCCGTCGACTCCCGCCTCCACCCTTACGACATTGTGGAGGTGGTGGTGGCCGACGACCCCGACCTCGTCCCCGACCCGGCTCAGCCGGAGGCGGTCGTGATCGCCGGCCACCCTCAGCCGGCCGGCCGCCTGACCGGCCGACCGGCGCAGCGCCTTATCCGGCCCCTGCTGCACCCCGAGAACACCCCTCTGCTCGGCTCGCACGGCCCCACGGTGCCGTTCTGGGAGCGCCGCCCCGACCATCCCTCGGTGGCGTTGGCCGAGCCGCAGGCTCCCCTGGTCGTCACGGCCGAGCCCGAAGGGCTGTGGTGCCACTTCCCCTGGGACGGGCGCCCGCAGGTCCTAGCTTGTACTGACCCGCGCCTGGCCGCCTCCCTGCACCGGGCACGAACGACCATCACCGCCGTCCGGCCTGGGACCCGCGTCGTCATAGCCCTGCAGCCCCCGGTGGACGGCTATTGCCACAAGGTGGTCGAGGCGGTCGTCCCTCGCCGCTAGGACTTGAACCCGGTGGCGAGCTCTTCTGACATGGCCCAGCCGAACACGATCAAGGCGTCCCTGCGGTCACCGTCGACCGCACCCATCAGCTCGACCACCTTGGCATCGAGGTCCAGATCATCTTCGGGCTCGTAGTCGAACACCGGGCACGGCGACCCATCACCACGCACCACGAAACTGCGGTCGTCCACGCGCCCTTCGGCGCCAAAGCGCTTCGCCAAGCGCCGCGACCATGCCCGCTCCTCGCCCGAGACCTTGTAGCCGGGACGGGGGCAGATCTCTTCCAGGCCCGAGAAGGCGGCGAAGCCTCCCGGCTCCCGCAGACGGGTGGCCACGAGGACGTCCTCGTCGGGGAAGGCCAGGACTGCCTTGCGGAACTGGTCGGCGCGCAGGGCGTCGAGAACTGCCTCTCTCTCGGCGCAACGCTTCACCGACACCAGGCCCCACAGCACGCAGGGCGTGCCCCCGATGCGCTCGAGCGTACAGAACGAAAACCCGAGCAGGCGACCCTCGTCGCGGACCTGGGTGACCAGGACCCATTCGTCCCTCTGCTTGGAAAGCAAACCGATGTCCAGGCCGGCCGGCCCGTCGGCGACGATGTCGGCCATATCGGCGAGCTCCCCATCTGAAAGGGCGGTGCAGTCCTTGGTCTCGACATCGAACGTCATGTCGGCTAATCACTCCTCGCTAGCTGGCGACCAGTTTAAAGGTTAGCCGCTCCGAACGCCTCCGTTCCACAAACAGGCAGGTCCGAGCAGTACACGCAGCTCGGCCAGCAGCCCTGGGCTGGCGTTGACATTGAACTCCGAGGCCAGGCGCACCACCTTGGTGCCCACGTGCAGGTACACGGGCGAAGGACCGGGGTGCTCGGTCAGCAGCTCCCGCAGCCGGGCGACGCGGCCGTCGTCCAGAGCGCCGGGGGCCAGCACCACGTGCAAGGGTTCGGCGCCGTCCAGGACGAGCTGGGGGCGCTTGAGCTCCGAGCAGATCAACTTGGGCACGTCGTCGCGAAGGTCGAGCCTGCCCTTAACGCACACGACGGCGTCGTCGGCCAGGAGATAACCCATCCCGGTCATGGTCCGGGGGAAGACGAACACCTCGATCGAAGACTGCAGGTCCTCCAGTACAAAGGTGGCCATCAGCTCGCCCCGTCTGGTGTACTTGCGGGCCAGGCCGGTGACAACGCCACCCACCCAGCGCTCGCCGTTCCATCCCCCACCGCCGCCCCCGCCCCCATAACCCCCTGCCCCATTACCACCGGTCTGTTCGTTGCCGCTACCTACGCTCCCGTCCCGGCCGGCGCCCTCCTCCCGCAGGTCGAGGATGGTGCAGTCGGCGTGGCGACGCAACGCCGCCTCCGCCCCGACCAGGGGATGGTCGCTCACGTACAGGCCCAGCATCTCCTTTTCGAACGAGAGCTTGGTGTGCTTGTCAAACTCGTTGTCGGGGACGGGTACCCGGGTGTCGTCGAAGATCTCTCCCCCGCCGCTCTCCCCGAAGAGGCTGAGCACACCTTGGTCGGCTTCCCGGCGCCGGGCCAGGGTGCGGTCCACCACCTGCTCCAGGACCAGGCACAGGCCCTGGCGGGGATGGCCCAGCGAGTCGAAAGCGCCCGCCTTGACCAGTGACTCGACGGTGCGCTTGTTGAGCACGACCGGGTCGACGCGCCGGCAGAAGTCGTAGAAGTCCCGGAACGGGCCGCCCGCCTCCCGCTCGCCAACAATGCGCTCGACCAGGCCCTCGCCCACGTTGCGGATGGCCGAGAGGCCAAAGGGGACCATGCCCCGGCCCGTGCCCTGGTCCGGTGCCCCGGCGCGCACGGCGGTGAAGTCCGACGCCGAGAGGTTGATGTCCGGCACGAGGACCTCTATGCCCATGGACCGGCACTCGCTCAGGTACACGGCCATCTTGTCCTTGTCTTCCTTCACGCTGGTGAGCAGGCAGGCCATGTACTCGACCGGATGGTTGGCCTTGAGCCACGCCGTCCAGTAGGCGACCAGGCCATAGCCGAAGGCGTGGCTTTTGCCGAAGGCATAGTCGGCGAACGGCTCGATTATGTCGAATATGGCCGTCCCGATGGCGCGGCCATAACCCGTGCGTTCGCACCCGTCGACGAACTTCTCCCGCTCCTGGGCCATGATCTCTCGCACCTTCTTGCCCGCCGCTTTGCGCAAGGTCTCGGCCTCGACGAGGCTGTAGCCGGCGAAGCGCTGGGCCACGCGGAGCATGGACTCCTGGTAGATCATGAGGCCGTAGGTGTCGCTCAACACGTCAGCCATGTCGGGGTGCAGGTACGTGATGGGCTTGCGGCCGTTCTTGCGGTCGGCGTAGTCGTTGTGCATGTTGGCCGCCATGGGCCCGGGGCGGTACAGAGCCACCAGGGCGGCCACGTCGCCTAGGTGAGTGGGGGCCAGGGACCGGACCAGGGCCCGCATGTTGGCCCCTTCGAGCTGGAACACCCCGACCGTGTCCCCCCGCTGCAACAGCTCGTAGGTGGCCGGGTCGTCGACGGGCAAGTCGTCGATGTTGGGCCTGGTCCCCGTGTTGAGCTCGATCATGTCGAGCGTCCGCTCGATCACGCTCAAGTTGCGCAGGCCGAGAAAGTCCATCTTGAGCAGCCCGAGCTCTTCGACGGCGTGCATTTCGTACTGGGTGACGATGGGCGCGTCCTCGGGCCGGCCTCCGGGCTCGGGCTTGCGCTGGACCGGGAGGTGTTCGGTGAGGGGGTCATTGGAGATCACGACGGCGGCGGCGTGGATGCCGTCCTGGCGGCGGAGGCCCTCGAGCCCTTTGGCCACGTCGACCACCCGCTTGACGTCGGCGTCGCCGCCATAGGCGTCCCGCAGCTCGGTGGCGACCTTGTAGCCGTCGGCGTGCTTGGGGTCCTCCTGGAAGCAGGCCCACAGGGGGGTGTCACGGCCCATGACCAGAGGCGGCATCAATTTGGCTATGCGGTCGCCCACGCTGTAGGGGTAGCCGAGCACCCGGGCTGCGTCCCGCACCGCCGCTCTGGCCTTGATAGTCGAAAAAGTGACGATCTGGGCCACGTGGTCGGGCCCCCAACGCTCCGAGGCGTAGCGGATCATCTCGCCCCGGTAGCGCTCGTCGAAGTCCATGTCGATGTCGGGCATCTGCTTACGCCCCGGGTTCAAGAACCTTTCGAACAGGAGGTCATAGCGGATCGGGTCGAGGTCGACTATGCGCAAGCAGTAGGCGACGCAGCAACCGGCGGCGCTGCCCCGCCCCGGCCCCACCCGTATTTTTTGCTGGCGGGCGTAGTGGATGAGGTCCCAGCACACCAGGAAGTAATCCGAAAAGCCCATCGACGCCACGACCCCGAGCTCATAGTCGAGCCTCTCGGCCACATGGGCCGGGACGGGCGCCCCGTAGCGCTCCTCCGCCCCCTGGTAGGTCAGGTGGCGCAGGTACGCGTCTGACCCGCTGAAGCCTTCGGGCACCGGGAAAGCCGGCAACTTCGACTTCCCCAGCTCGATGTTGACATCGGCGCGCTCGGCCACCCATAACGTGTTGTCGCAGGCCTGGGGGTGGTCGGCAAAAAGCTGGCGCATCTCCGCCGCCGTTTTTAGGTAGTGCTCGGAGCCCTCGAACCGGAAACGCTTGGGGTCGTCCATGCTCGAGCCCGTCTGCACGCACAGCAGGGCATCGTGGGCCAGGTGGTCGTCGCGGGTCGTGTAGTGGCTGTCGTTGGTGGCCAGCAGCGGTGCCCCGATGCGCTGGGCTATTTCGACCAGTTGGGGGTTGGTCTTGCGCTGCTTCTCCAGGCCGTGGTCCTGAAGCTCAACGAAGAGGTTGTCGCGCCCGAATATCTCCTGCAGCCGCACGGCGTGGGCCGTGGCCAGCTCAACGTCACCCCTTAACAGCGCTTGGTTGACCAGGCCGCCCAGGCAACCCGTGGTGGCGATCACCCCTTCGTGGTAGCGCTCGAGCAGCTCCCAGTCCGCCCGTGGCTTGTACCAGTAGCCGGAGAGGTACGCCTCAGAGGACAGTTTCAGGAGGTTCTTGTAGCCCCGGTCGGTCTCGGCCAGCAGGGTCAGGTGGTAGTAGAGCTTGTCGCCCTCTTCCACCTCGCCGCCCGTATCGTCCATTCGCCCCCGGCGCAACGGGCGCTCCAGGCGGCTCTCGGCCGCCATGTAAGCCTCTATCCCGATGACGGGCTTCACCCCCGCCTCGTGGGCCGCCTTGTAAAAATCCAAGACGCCGTACATGTTGCCGTGGTCGGTGATGGCGATGGCCGGCTGGCCGTCGGACGCTGCCCGTTTCACGACTTCCTCGACCCGGGCCGCCCCGTCCAGCATCGAGAACTCGGTGTGCAGGTGCAGGTGGGCAAACGACGCGCTCACGTCTCAGGCCACCTCCTCCTTACACTGCCCGCGTACCCAGGCCCACAAGGACCTGTGAGGATCCTGTGGACAATTACAGCCTTGTTGTTCCTTTTCAACTTAGCGCGCCGCAGTGACCGCCGGGGGGCCTCTGGAGCCCCCGAGCTAGGGTCGTTCCGGGGCTACAGGTAGTTGCCGGGCATGGGGCGGTCCTCGCGCTCGAGGGGCCCGGACTGGCCCATAGGCAGGCCCCGCCGCCTCGCCTCTTCTATCTGCGCCCTCTGGGCCATCTGCTGGGCGAAAAGGGTGGCCTGGATCCCGTGGAACAGGCCTTCCAGCCAGCCTACGAGCTGAGCTTGGGCGACCCGCAGTTCGGAGTCGGTGGGCACGCTCTCGGGGTGGAAGGGCGGAGCCATGCGCGTCAGCTCCTCGCTGAGGTCGGGGGACAGGCCCTCCTGCAGCTCGCGCAGCGACGTGTCGTAGACCTGGCGCAACCGTATGCGGCTCGCCTCGTCGAGGGGCGCCTGGCGCACCTCCTCGAGCAGTTGGCGGATCATCGACCCGATGCGCATCACCTTCGCCGGCAGCTCGACCGTCTCGCGGTCGTTGCCCCCCGGTTGGCCATCGGCGGCGGGGGCGTCAGCGGACGGGACGACGATCAGCTGAGGTTCCTTGTCGCTGGGGTTGTTCATCACGTTGCCATCTTGGCGCATCGCCGGGGCCAGCCTGCACAAAGGCGCGGACGAGCCCGGGACAGGTCACACCGCCCAACCCCGGGGCTACCGTGGGGGGACCGCGCCCCGGCCCCGGGTGCCCGTACTCGCCTCTCCCGTGCCCGTCTCCTCTGCCCCCGCCTCCCCCGCCGGGCCTGAGGCCCCCAGGGGCGACGTCCTGTACCAGCGCCGCCCCCTGGCCGCGGTAGCCGCCGTCGTGGCCCTGGCCCTCTCCGCCTTTGCCTTCGTCACCACTGAAGACCTCCCCGTCGGCCTCCTGCAGGTCATATCCACCAGTCTGAAGGCCTCGGTGTCATCGGTCGGGCTACTGGTCAGCGTGTACGCCGGCACCGTGGTGGTCATTTCGGCGCCCCTCGCCCACCTGACCAAGCACGTGCCCCGTCGCCTGTTGCTGTGCGTCCTGCAGGGCGCGTTCGTGCTCACCACGTTGGCTAGTGCGGCGGCCGACAATTACTGGTTGCTGCTCGGTTCCCGGGTCATGACTGCGACCGCTCAGGGGCTGTTCTGGGCCGTCGTGGTCGTGACCGCCGTAGGCCTGTTCCCGCCCCCCGCCCGCACCAAAGCCGTGGCTGGGGTCACCGCGGGTAGCTCGCTGGCTGTGGTCCTGGGAGTGCCCACGGGTACTTGGCTGGGCCAGCAAGAGGGATGGAGGTGGCCTTTCCTCGTCCTGAGCGGGTTCGGCCTGGTCAGCCTGCTAGCCGTCGCCACCTTGCTGCCAACGGCCAAGCCCTCAGAAAGCCACGCCTCCGTCGGGTCCCAGCCTGACCGGCGCCACTACCGCCTGCTCATGGTGACGACGGTCCTCGTGGTCAGCGGTGCCTTCACGGCCTACACGTACATCTCGCCGTTCCTCACCCGGGTGGCGGCGTTCCCGGCCCACGACATCGCTCCCATCCTCGTGCTGTCGGGTGTGACTGGCACGGTTGGTGTCATAACGGTCAGCTTGTTGTTCGACCGGCGCCGCCGCCTGGCCACGCTGGGCCCTGTGGCCGTCCTGGCCACCGCCTTGCTCGCTCTCTACCTGGCCGGCACCACGGCGGCCGCGGCCGCCGCCCTCGAGGCCCTGGCCGGCTTCGGGACGGGCGCCTTTGTCATCTCCAACCAGAACCGGGTCATGATCGTGGCACCCGGCCGCACCGAAGTGGCCAGCGCCTGGGCCAGCGCCAGTTTCAACCTGGGCATTGGTGGCGGGTCGCTGACCGGCAGCCTGGTGGTCGCCACCCTGGGAGCCCGCAGCACTGCCCTTTTCGGGGCCATGCTGGCCAGTTTGGCCCTGGGGTTCCTGCTGAGCGAGCAGCTTGGCGGAACGAGGCGACGCTCAGGCCCGGACCTCGGCCGCCACCGCCCGAGCCTCCCAGATGCCGAGCTGGCCGGGGGCAACGACGAACTCCACCGCCGTCCCGACAGCGATGTCCCTCGAGCCGTCGACGACCTCGGTGCAATGGAAGGGGAATAGACGCCCGTCGCGGGCGCGCACCTGTCCCAGGCCGACCTGCCCGTCGAAGCTTTCCACCACACCTATCTGGCCCTGTCCACCTATCTGGCCCTGTCCACCCACCTGGCCCTGTCCACCTACCTGGCCTTGTCCACTGATCTGGCCCTGTCCGCTCATCTGGCCGGCCACCCCAGCGCTCAAGGGACGATCTTGCTGATCGGCAGCTCGATGATGTCGGACGCCCCGGCATCCTTCAGCTCCGGTATCAACTTGTTGATGGTGTCCTTGGGCACGACGGTCTCAACCGCATAGCTCCCCCCGCCGAAGAGCTCCGCAACCGTCGGGCTCCGCATCGCCGGCAACAAGGCGATCACCCGGTCGAGGTCGCCGGCCCCGACGTTGAGCTTCACCAGGACCCGGCCCCGGGCCTGGAGCGCGCCTTGGAGCAAGGTGTTGATGTCGTCCATCGCCTTGCGCCGTTCGGGATCCCGAGAGGCGGCCGGGTTCGCTATCAACTCGGTGTAGGAGACGAGGACCGTCTCTAGGATCCGCAGGCCCGCCGCTTTCAGGGCCCGTCCCGTCTCGGTGATCTCGACCACGGCGTCGGCGATCTCCGGCACCTTGGCCTCAGTGGCCCCGTACGACAGCACCACGTCCGCCTTGACGCCGTTGGCGCGCAGGAAACGCTCGGTCAGCAACGGGTACTCGGTGGAGACGCGGGCGCCGTCGGGCATGTCCTTAGCCGACCGCCACGGGGCGTCGGCGGCGACGGCCAGCACGACCTTTATGGGCTGTGAGGTCGCTTTGGAGTAGCGGAGCTCGCCCAGGGACACCACCTCGGCCCCGGTTTCCTCCACCCAGTCCCGGCCCGTTATCCCTATGTCGAACAGCCCGTCGGCCACGTAGCGGGGGATCTCCTGGGGCCGCAGGATGCGCACCTCGGAGATGCGGTGGTCATTGACCGTGGCCCGGTAGTCGACTTCCGAACTGCGCGACACGGTGAGGTCGGCCGCTTCGAACACGTCCATCGTGGCGCGTTCCAAAGAACCCTTGGGCAGTACCAGGCGGAGCACCGCTAGACCTTACCGGCCTTCCGCTCGGCTTGCTGTCAGTAAGGCTGGTCCGCAGCCAACAAGCCTGGTCCTCGGTCGAGGCTCGTCTTGGCCGGTGTCAGTGAGGTTGTTCGCCGGCCAGGATGCCCAGGGCATGGGGAAGCAGGTCAAGGATGGCGGTCAGGCACTCGACCGCTCCCGCGGGCGAGCCGGGCAGGTTGACGACCAGGGCGTGGCCCCTAGTCCCGGCGATGCCGCGCGACAGAGGCGCCACCGGGCCAGACCGGCGCATGACCTCGCCCAGGCCCGGAGCATGGCGGTCGAGCACTTCGGCTGTCCCTTCCGGCGTCAGGTCCCGGGGCCCGAAGCCGGTGCCACCTGTCGTGACGATGAGGCCCGTGAAAGCTGAGGCCATCCGGGCCAGGTCCCCTGCCACCGAGGCGGCGCCGTCGGCGACGGTCGACTGTTCGACCACCTCGAAGCCGGCGTCCCGCAGGGCCTGGACCACGGCCGGCCCCGACGAGTCCACGCGCTCCCCCCTCATCACCGAATCCGAGACGATCAGCACCTTGGCTTGGTGGCCCATCAAGAACTGTCCCGGTCTGAAAGGTGGTGCCGGTCTGAGGAGGGGCCCCGGTCTGAGGAGGGGCCCCGGTCGGAGCCGTTGTCCCCGTCAGGGCCCCGCTCTGGCCCGGCCCCGCCGGCCAGCGCCCTGTTCGCCGCCTCGCGCACCGCGTGGGCCGCCCCCAGCGGGTCCTCCCGGCCAAATATGGCGCTGCCGGCCACCAGCAACCGAGCACCGGCGAGAGTGACCACGGGTGCCGTACGGACGTCTACGCCCCCGTCTACCTCGAGCTCGACGTCTAGGCCGGCTCGGTCGATGACCTCCCGGGCGCGGGCGATCTTGGGCACGACCTCGCTCATGAAGCTCTGCCCACCGAACCCCGGGTGCACGGTCATCACCAGCAGCATGTCCACCCGGTCCAGCCACGGCTCGCAGTCCTCGAAACTGGTCTCAGGGTTCACCGCCAGCCCGGTGTGCAGACCGAGGTCACGCATTTGCCCGATCAACTCGCCCGTCCCGCCGACCTCGACATGGACGGTGCAGCTGTTAGCACCTGCGTCGCGGAACGCTTCCAGGTACTCCCCTGGGTTGTCCATCATCAGGTGGCAGTCGAGATAGAGGTCGCAGTGGCGACGGATCCACGTCACCACGACGGGGCCGATCGTGAGGTTGGGCACGAAATGGCCGTCCATCACGTCGACATGGAGCACATCGGCCTCGGAGGCAACGCGGTTTATCTCGTCGCCCAAGCGGGCGAAGTCGGCCGACAGTATCGACGGCGCTATGCGCACCGGGCGCGGCGCCCGGCCGGGGGAGACGGGGCCCGGAGAGACCGGGGACGCGTCCTGTGCCATGCGCGCCGAACCTAGTCGGCGACGGCTCTTTCCGGGCGGACAGCAGGACCGGTAGCGCCGGAGATCAACGACGGCGAAGGGCGAGCACGTACATCCCGTCTGTCCCGGCTGCCTGGGGCAGCAACAATGCCCCCCGGCCCAGTGGCTCCCAGGGCAGCCCCGGAGGAGCGACGGCCTCCCAATCGCCGGCGGGCCCGGCGACGCCAGCCCTGCCGCCCTTGCCCGGCTCGCTCTCAACGCGGTCGCCCCCGGTCGGGTTGGCAGCTCCGGCCAACCACCGGTCGATCTCGACTGTTTCCTTCCGGGTCAGGGTGCAGACGCTGTAGACGAGGACGCCACCCGGGGCCACCAGGGACGCGGCTGCGCTCAGGAGCCGGCGCTGCAGGTAGGCCAGCCGCCCGGCGTCCTCGGGGCGCGCCCGCCAACGGGCGTCCGGGCGGCGCCTCAGCACTCCCAGGCCGCTGCACGGGGCGTCCACTAGGGCACCGGCGAAGCTCTCCGACCGGAACGGAGGCTGGGTACCGTCGGCCACCACCACGGCCACGTTGGGCAGCCGGAGGCGACCGGCGTTGCCGGACACCAGCCTGGCCCTGTCCGAGGACACGTCCACACCCACCACGAAGGGCGAGCCGTGAGCCAGGAAGGTCGTTTTGCCTCCGGGCGCGGCGCAGAGATCCAGGACCGGCCCCGTCCTGGCGGCGAGCAGGCCGGCGACGTACTCGCTCACCGCCTGGCTGCCGGCGTCCTGGACGTAACCGTCCGGGCGGGTGGAAGGCGACGCCGCCTGGTTCATTTGCTCGAGGGCGGCCAGGGCACGGCCGGCGCCGAGATCCTCGCCGAGGCGGGCTAGGACCCAGTCGGGGTAGCTGAGCTTGGTCCCCGGGTCCGGCCACCGGACCGGGCCGGCCGCCACCAGGTCCGCTATCCGGCGCAGGACGGCGTTAAGCAGCGGCCGCGCCCGCGGCGGGCACTCGGCCACGGTGGCGGACACGGCTGCGTAGGCCGGCACCCGCATAAAGGCGAGCTGATAAGCACCGGCGCGTGCCGCCGCTCTGACGGCTGGTTCCAGTTGGCCCTTGGCATACTGGCCGACCAGCCAGTCACAGGCGCGGCACATCCGCAGGGCCCCATAAGCCAGTTCGGTGGCGAAGCCCCGGTCCCTCTCGTCCAGGCCCGACACCGAGAGCATACGGGGCAGGACAAGGTTCGCCCGCTCCCCTTCTTCCGCCGCCACTAGGGCGCTGATAGCCACGCCGCGCGCCGTGACCCGTACCCCGCTCACGTGCCTCGCCACCTCTTCGTCATCTTCAATCACCCATGCGCTCGCCCGGCCGCGGGCGAGCACCGCGTGCCCAATCAGCCCCGCTCATGGCCGGTTTGCCCTCCGGTTGCACGACGAGCAGCTCCAGGGCACCCTCCCCGGTCCCGGCTCGGTCCCCTTGCAGCTCCCCGGGCCTAAGCGTCCCAACGTCGGCGAGCACCCGTGCACGATGAACGAGCAACCGCTTCGTCCGCCACGTCGTCCATGCCCTTCCCACCCGCACCTGCCGGTTGCACACCTCGGCGGCACCGGCGAAGTCGAGGCGGAGCTCTGCTGGCTCGAGCTTGGCCGCATAAGTCGGCTCCCCGGTCTGGGGCTGTGGCTCGCCCAGGCCGGCCGACAGCCGGGCCAGCAGCAGCTCGTTGCCCATCTCACCCAGGCGGCGGCGCAGGTCGTCCGCGGTTTCGTCCCGGCCTATCGGGGTGACGACGCGGTCGTAGACGGGGCCAGTGTCAAGTCCTTCTTCGAGCGCCATCAGGCACACGCCGGTCTCCACATCACCGCCCAGGATGGCCCGCTCCACGGGAGCGGCGCCCCGCCAGCGAGGCAGGAGCGAAAAATGGACGTTCAGCATGGGCACCACGGCCAGGACTTCGGGCCTTATCAGCCTTCCGTAGGCGACCACCACGCCCAGCTCGGCGCCTGACGCGCACACGTCGGCCGGCCGGTGGCTCACGGCCAGGCCAAGCTCCGTCGCCGCCTTCTTCACCGGGCTAGGGCTCACGCCCGGGCCCCTCCCCCGCCGGGTGTCGAGCCTGGTGACCACCAAGCGGACGTCGTGGCCGGCACCGACCAGCGCCCGCAACGTGCCCGCCGCCACCTCCGGGGTGCCCAGGAAGGCGAGCTTCACGCGGGTGGCTGGCCCCCCGGGCCTCCCTCGGACTCGGACCGCCGACGCAGTTCCCGCATGGCCGTCTTGCGCTGGTCGTCGTCGAGCAGCTCCAGGAGCAGCCGCCCGTCCAGGTGGTCCAGCTCGTGCTGGTAAAGGGTCGCCTCCAGCTCCTCCGCCTCGACCGAAATCTCGTTGCCGTCGAGGTCGAGGCCTTTTATGTGGACGTGCTTGGGCCGCAGGATGCGAAAGTACAGCCCTGGTACCGACAGGCAGCCCTCCTCGTGCTCCCATTCCCCGTCGCTCTCGTCGATCACCGGGTTGATCATCGTGCGGGGCCCGCTCTCGCCTATCTCGTACACGAAAAGCCGGCGCCCCACGCCGACTTGGGGTGCCGCCAAGCCCAGCCCGTGCGCCTCTTTCAATGTGGCGTGCATCTCCTCCGCCAGATGGGCGATACGGCCGTCAATTTCGGTGACCTCTTCGGCGCGCCTCTTCAAGACGGGGTCACCAAAGGTCCGGATCCGGAAGGGAGCCATAGGAACACAGTTTACGGTCAGAGCGGGCCACGGCTTGACAGTCCCGGTCCGGGCCAGTCCAGGCGGCCAGCGCCCGTCGGCCAGCGCCCGTCGGCCAGCACCAGGTAGTCAGCTAGCACCAGGCCGCTGCCACTACGCGGCCAGCACTAGTCTGGCGGTCCGGATGGCCGACCACTACTTTGCGGCGACGCCGTCCTCGCCGTCACAACCGTCCACCGTCCAACTGCACCTTCCCGACGTACAAAT
>JBKQUU010000084.1:0-5006 GCA_052325485.1 Acidimicrobiales bacterium
CCCGGGGGCCGTCCAGGCCCGGGGGCCGTCCAGGCCCGGGGGCCGTTCAGGCCAGGGGGCCGTCCGGGCCCGGGGGTCGTTCACCCGTGGGCCGCGACGACGCCGAGGCCGGCGAGATCTGGGCGCCAGGGCCCGCCAACCGCGCCGCCAAGCTGGACAGGAACGCCCGGACCGTGGCGTCCGCCAGTCGGTGCAACAACAACTCGTCTATGCGCCGCCCGATGACCCCGCCCGGCGGTTGGTACCTGCCCCTCAAGGTGAGCTCTGTCCTGCCCTCGCCCAGGGGGCTGAGCTCGAGGTCGGCGTCAAGGGCCGGGAAGAGCGACCCCGACCCCGTCGCCTGCCATGTGAAGGCCAGCAACGTGACATCGCTGTGGCTGCGCACCGGCCCGAACGTGACCTCGACAGTTTTGGCCAGGAGCACGGGCCAGTTCTCCGGTCCCACCTTGACCCGCTGTCGGTCGAGATCTGCTTCGGCTTCGCCCAAAGACTGACGGAAGAGCTGGCCCGCGCCGCTATGGAGCTCAGCGACGAGCTCATGACAAGGCCGTTCAACGATCATGAAGTCTTGGACGAACACTTTCTCCGGCGACCTCCGCCGACCATGGTCGCCGAGATGCCGCTCTCTCAACTAGGGCCGAAGGTCCCGGGCCGCTCTTAGTTGGGCTGGCGCTGGTAGGTCCAGCACAAGCCGGACGTCGTGTCACAGATCTGGAGAGCCGTGGGGCTGAGGATGGTGAACCCGAACGAGAGCGTGCCGGTTTGGGCACAAGGCGGGCAGCCGGGGTCACCTTGTTGGTCGAGGGTGATCACATCGCCCTGGACGGTGAACTTCCCATAGAGAGTGACCCCGACGCCGCACCCCGGCGTCGTGCTCGGAGTGGGCGTCGTGGACCCTGCCGGAGCTGTGACCGTCCCCACGGGCGCGCTGTTGGAGCTGAACGTGTAGCTCCCGGTCGAGTAGAACCACCACTCGGCATACTCGGGGTTACAAGCTCCTGGGGCGCTCGGGAACGGGCCGAGCCAGTGGCCCACCAGCCCTCCGGGGACCACGTTCGTTGCCACGCTGACGGTTGTGGTCCGGCCCGCCGTCGTGGTGAGCGCACTTGTGGTCACGGTCCCGGTGTTCCCGGTCGTCGAAGTCGTGGTCCGGCTCGACCCAAAGGGGAGGGTGATGCCGCAGGCCGAAAGCTCCAGGCCGAGCAAGACCGGTCCGAGCAAGACCAGCACCCACCTGGGACCGGCGAGCCGTCTCAATGGTCTCGGAGGCCCTCGGCCACCATACGGGAGAGGCTATCGAGCTACCCGGTGCCCCGACAAGGGGGAAAATCATCGGGTCGACGAGCACCCGGTCGCATTATTAGGTCCCCGACGCTCGCCGTGGACCGTTTTGTTGAGTTAGGTACGATTTTTTCGTAGGTGACTGAACAATTCGGTTCTCGCTGGTACGGTACGGCTCGGTGACAGTTCCAACTGGTCCCGCTCGGTCCGGGCTGCTGGGGCCCAAGGGTGCGACGGGCGCATTTGGCCGCGAAACACCCATCCAAGGGTGTACGGTCAGGAGGACACGGCAAAAACCCCGGCGTGTCGGGCCAGTACGAGCTGGCTGGGGGCGGTACTCGGGACCCCGGTAACGCGATAATTCGCACCGCCTGAGGTAGGAGAGCGCCATGACCCCGATCGGGTCTTCCTCCTTTTCCGTCCCGGACCGAGCTCGCCTTAGCCGGGAAAACGGCGAGACCGGCCCTGTCGTCGTCTGGCTCTGGGGGGAGCACGACCTCTCAACTGATGACGCGCTATGCGCAACGTTGGCGCGTGCCATCGCTCTTGACAGCGCCAACTTGGTCCTCGACCTGAGCGAGGTCGACTTCATGGGCCCGTCGACGCTCGGTGTCATCATGCGGGCCCGGGAGTTCCTTCAGGGGCGGTCCGGCTCCCTGACGGTGCGGTCGCCATCGGCTCGCGTCCGGCGAGCGATCGACGCCTGCCGCTTGGACGATCTCCTCGGCCTCGGCCCGGAAATGGCGGCCGAGGGGAGGGACAACGCCCTTGGCACCTGGGTGGCGGTGCCAGAGGCCGAACGGGACGACGGCCAGGCCGCCCTGTCCGACCGGGTGGCTGAGCACGTCCGTGTCCGGGCCGGGAGGACGAACGGCGCCACGGCTCGGGCTTTGAGGGCCGAAGGACCGCCGGAGACCGGATGACGAAGGTGGCCGAGGGACGGGGGCGGTGAACAGGAGGTGGGCGGCGAACGGCGAGAACGGATCCTTGGCCTGCTCATTGGTGGCGGGGACGGCGCTTTCGGGACCAAGCGGCTGTGCCAAGTCTGCGCCGAGGCCACCGCCACCAGCGGTGCCGGCATCATGCTGATGTCGGCTGAGGTCCGCCTGGGCTCGTTGTGCACCACCAACGAGATGAGCGACCTGGTCGAGCAGTTGCAGTACGCCCTGGGCGAAGGGCCGTGCGTGGACGCCTACCACCAGGACTGGCCGGTGCTCGAACCGGACCTGGCCCGCCCCGAGACCCGGCGGTGGCCGGCGTTCTCGCCTCCGGCCATCAAGGGCGGTGTGAGGGCCGTGTTCGGCTTCCCGCTCCAGGTGGGGTCGGTGCGCCTGGGGGCTCTCAACCTGTGCTGTGACCGGGCCGGGCCGCTTAGCGATGACCAGCACGCCGATGCCCTGGTCATGGCCGACGTCGCCGCCCAGGCCGTGCTCGTCCTGCAGGCCAACGCCCCGCCCGGCCAGCTGGCCTCCGCACTGGGCGCCGGCGCCGACTTCCACTACGTCGTGCACCAGGCCTCGGGCATGGTCTCCGCCCAGCTCGGGGTCAGCGTGCGCGAAGCCCTGGTCCGCTTGAGCGCGTACGCCTTCGGCAACGACCGTACCCTCACCGAAGTAGCCAGGGACGTGGTAAGCAGAAAACTGCGTTTCGACGCCGCCCGTTGGGAGGAGGGTCACGGAGCGTGAGATCCGATGATGACGCGACCAGAGGCCCGCTGCCCGGAGGGGCCCCGTTCGTAAGGACGCTGGTGGAGCTGGCGGACACCCTGGTGGCAGACTTCGATGTGGTCGAGCTGCTGACGCTGCTGGCCGACCGCTGCGTCGATGTGCTCGGCGTCGCCGCCGCCGGCCTCATGCTGGCCGGTCCCGACGGCAACCTGCGGGTGATGGCCTCGTCCAGCGAGGCCATGCGGATCCTGGAACTGTTCGAGCTACAGGCCAAGGAAGGTCCCTGCCTGGACTGTTACCGCAGTGGCCAACCGGTGCTGGGCCCGGACCTTGCCATGGCCGACCGCTGGCCCCGGTTCGCCGCCAAGGCGCGGGCAGCCGGCTTCGGCTCCGTGCACGCCCTGCCCATGCGGCTGCGAGGCACCGTTATCGGCGCCCTCAACTTGTTCGACCTCGAGCCGGGCGAGATGCAAAGTGCCGTTGTCGAGGCCGCCCAGGCCCTGGCCGATGTGGCCACCATCGGCATCCTCCAGCACCGGGCCACGCTCCAAGCCAAGGTCGTGGACCACCAGCTCCATAGCGCGCTCAACAGCCGCATCGTCATCGAACAAGCCATAGGGACGGTGGCTGAGAGGGAACACCTCAACATGGAGGAGGCGTTCTCGGCCCTGCGTGACCACGCCCATAACCACAACCTGCGGCTCGTCGAGGTGGCTGAGGCTGTGCTCGCCGGGTCCCTGCCTGCCTCCGCGCTGGGCCCGGGAGCTCGTTCCGCTCCGGCCTGAGCGGTCCCGACCGGTCTACGGCCCGGGCGGGGCGGTGCCCCCATAAGCAACGCTGAAGCCGGCGGCGGTCAAGGCGCAAGGAGCCGAGACCTGTTGGCCCTCCTGTTCCATTACCACCTCCGAGACGGCGGTGGTACCGCCGGTGGCCGAAAAGCCGCTGAAGTTCACGGCCGGGCTATAGGGCGCCAGGGGCAGCTGCTGGCGGGTCTGGCTGTCAGTAGGCGCTTCCACGATCCATTCGGCCGACGTGCCCGGGCCGGTGTAGTCCACGTCTTGGGTGTAGCTCTGGCCATTGGTGGTGTCGGTCAGGCGGATGTCCCAGCTCGTACCGCTCACTTGCCAGATCGTTATGCTCACCTGGTCACCGGGGCTCACCGTCACGCTCATAATGGGTTGATTGGCGGCAGGCAGCACTTCCCACCACGCGAACAGGTCGAAGCCCGCCGTTGTGCCCGGGTCGGGGACTTCGGTGACACCGGCCTGGATAAGCGAACCGTTGTCGGCACCGTCTATCCCGACCCATTCCGAGAGCATGCCCTGGCCCGGTGCACCGGGGTCCAACGACGGGACCGTAAAATTGACCGACGCGGCCGTATAGGGCCCCGGGGTGGCCACGTAGCCCGACCAGTTCTGGCTTTGGACCTCGGAGCGCGGCACCTGGCTCAGCGCCGCGGCCGCCACCGCAACGGTGTTGACCACAACCGTCAGGTTGGCCGTGGCCTGCAGGGGCGACGTCGCCGACGTGCCTGTTACCTGGACGGTGAAATCGAACGAGCCGCTCAGCGCGGGGGCAACCGTCCCGCTAATGACGCCCGCCGCGTCCAAGGCCAAACCAGGGGGCAGTGCCCCGCCGGCCACGCCCCAGACATAAGGCGAGGTGCCTCCGGAGGCCACCAATTGAGCCATGTAGGGCTGGCCGGCCACCACCGCGGGCAAGCCCGTCGTGGTCACGTTCAGCCCACCGGGTGCGCCGGCGCTGAGGCCGCTGGCGGCGGCACCGGGGGGTGCGGCGGCGATGGCGACGACCTGGGCCGAGCCCGGGGGGAGGGCCACCGTCCCCGCCTGGCCGTAGGCGAAGACGGCGCCGATGGCGGCGGCCAGCCAGTAGCCGATGCCCTGGGGGGCGACCGCCATGCCCACCACGCGGCCCGGGTAGGCGCCGTTCAAGGCACCGTGGCTGGCGGCCTCGCCCAGATCGGCGGTCCGGCCGTCCCGGGCCACGACCCAGTACCCCCGGCCGTCGGGCGTGGCCGCCATGGCCACCACCGCCGAG
>JBKQUU010000085.1:0-25002 GCA_052325485.1 Acidimicrobiales bacterium
ACAACTCGGGTACGGGCGTGCTCAGCCTGACCAGCAACGGGGCCACGGCCACGGACGCCCAGTGGGCCAACGCGTTCAACGGGGTGACCTTTTCGGCCCCGTCGTCGGCCAGCCCGGGGGACCGGACCGTGACGTTCGTTGCCAACGACGGGACTGAGAACAGTGCGCCGGCGACCGACACCGTCGACGTGTTGGCCGCGCCCGTCGTCACCACCACGAGCGGGAGCACCGGCTTCACCGCCGGCGACAACATCACCTCCACGCCGGTGGCCGTGGACCCCGGGGCCACGGTCTCCGATAGCGAGAGCGCCACGCTGGCCTCGGGGACCGTGTCGGTCACCGCCAACTTCCGCTCCGGTCAGGACGTCTTGGCCTTCACCAACACCAGCGCGGCCACCTTCGGCAACGTTTCCGCCTCTTACAACGCCACGACGGGCGTGCTCACCCTGACCAGCTCGGGGGCCACGGCCACCCTGGCCCAGTGGCAGGCGGCCCTGGCGGCGGTCACCTACACCGATACCGCCATCACCCCCAATAACGCCACCCGCACCATTTCCTTCCAGGTCAACGACGGCACGGCGACCAGCACGGCCGCCACCAAGACCGTGACCGTCACCGACGTGGACCAGACGCCGGTCGTCACCACTTCGACGGGTGCGACGGCTTTCGTCGCCCCCTACGGGAGCAGCGGGCCGCCGGTCCAGGTCGACCCCGGTGTTACGGCGAACGACCGGGGTAGCGGGACGCTGGCTGCGGGCACGGTGACGGTCACGGCCAACTTCCGGTCCGGCGAAGACGTGCTGGCCTTCACCAACACCAGCTCGACCACCTTCGGCAACATATCCGCCTCTTACGACGCCTCCACGGGCGTGCTCACCCTCGCCAGCTCGGGGGCCACGGCCACCGTAGCCCAGTGGCAGGCGGCCCTGGAGGCGGTCACCTACGCCGACACCTCGCCCACTCCTACCAGCTCCACGCGCACCATTTCGTTCGTGGTCGGCGACGGGACTGAGAACAGCGGGCCAGCGACCAAGTCGGTCACTGTTGCGCAGTCCCCGTCTCCGCCACCGTCTCCACCACCACCGCCTGCACCACCGCCTCCACCACCCGGGGCCGCCCCGACGGTGACCTCTCTCGCTTCTTCGTCCAATCCCTCGGAACTCGGCCGAGAAGTCACACTTTCGGTGACCGTCAGCCCTGTCCCCGGCGGGGGCACGGTTACCCTGAGTGCGGTCGGCTCGGCCCTAAGGGGGTGCACCGCCCTGAGCCTGAGCGTGACAACAGGTGAGGTGGACTGTAGCTATACGCCGTCAAGCGCGGGCACCGAGGTTATCGACGCCGCCTATTCGGGAGACCAGGGTTTCGGGGCGTCCACCGCGTCGCTTTCAGAGGTAGTGCAGAACTCGTCGACCGGGACCACGCCTCCTCCTCTGCCTCCTCCGGCGTCTTCGGCGTGCGCGACCGACCAGGGCGTGAACAGCCTCTTTGTCTGCCGCCTGTACGAGGATCTGTTCCATCGTGCCCCCGATGCGGCAGGGGGAGCCACTTGGTCGGCCATGCTCCAGGGCGGAGCCACCAGGGCCGAGGTCGCCCGGGACATTTTGGCTTCGGCCGAGTACCGACGAGATTTGGTGGCAAGTGACTACGGGGATCTGTTCGGGCATGCCGTTGGCTCAGCCGGCCTGGAGCTCTGGGTGACCCAGCTCGACAACGGGGCCAGCGACCAATCTGTCCTCGCCGACATGTTGGGGTCGGCTGGCTACTACGCCAGAACTGGCGGGACGCCTTCCGCCTTTGTGAACGCCCTCTACATGAGGCTTCTTGGCCGTCGCGCCGACCCGGCCGGATCGGCCCTTTGGGAGAGCCGGTTGTCGACGGGTGCCACCCGCAGCTCAGTGGCGCTCGCCGTCCTCTCCTCTGCGGAGTACTCGCGAGACTTCGTCGCCGCCCAGTACGAGCGCCTATTGGGGCACGCCCCCGACCGGGACGAGTTGTCGTTTTGGGTGGCCAAACTGGTCAAGGGGGGCTCTGAGGCGTCGGTGATAGCGGCCATTGTCGGCTCCGCGGAGCCCCACTCCGAGGCCAGCCGCGGCAGTGCCCATCCCCGGACGTAGGACGCCGTTCCAATTTCATGGAGGCTTGGGCTAGGCCAGTAATGACGAAAAGCCGACTTGCGGTGGTAGCACCGCCCTTCCGGTGACGCCCACTAACGCAGGAAGGACGTTATAAGTCCATGGCAACTGACCTAGTCGTCCTGGACAGTCACGACTTCGGAGGATTTGCCGAGCTACACCCCGGTCACTACCCTTACCGGCTGGGAACGCTCAACAGTTTGGGCTTTTCTGTCCACCACGTGGATTGGCCCTACCGGCCCACATTTCCCCCGAAGGGGTTGGACAGTGTGGACGGGCTCCTGCGCCGGTTGGGCACCGGTGATATTGGCCGACATTCGTGCGAGCGGCGGCCTCGCTGCCAGACCTCCGTTCCCGAGTGGCCTCGGGCCGGGAACACTTCCGGCGCCTGGATGTCCCGGGGAACGTCGTATTACTCGGCTCTGTGAGCCATGACGACTATCGGTCATTGCTCCGTCGCTCGTTGTCCGTGGTTCTGCCCTGCCACCCATTGGCGTACCCCAGCGGCCAGAGCGGACTGCTCGAACCCCACGCCTGCGGGAAGATCGTCGTCGGGCCGTTGACGGCGGCGTTCAGGGAGTACGCTCGGGACGGTATTTACTTACCGTACGACCCAGGTGACCCTCGTTCGCTCGTTGTCGCCACGCGCCGGGCACAATCGTCGATCACCGAGGGTTCGGCTCTCGCTGCTACCGCCCGGAGACATGTCGTCGAGAACTTCACTTTTGGACATATGTTGCAGGCTGTGGCGCCAGTCCTGACAAAAGCGCCCGCCGGGTAGGCCACCGTGGCCCTTTAGTTGCGCCGCGCCGCTCGGTGGGTGCCGGGGGGTTTGTCAGCGTCAAGCAGAGGTGGCAGGTGCCGGCGGTGGATCCTAGCCGGCCACCGCGCAAGCGAGGCTCTTGTTGGTAGCCTCGAGCCCGCACTGTGACGCCATGACCGCCAAGAGCGGGCACCGCCCCAGCCCGGCGCAAGATCTCCTGAAAGCAATTGCGGCCATTGACCAGGAACCGAGCCGCGGTGGTAACATCCGCTCCCGGTGGCGCATGCGAGGACGTCCCCAATGCCGGGAACACGCTTTGTTGGTCAGCAACCGAGCTCACCAACTGCGGCCGACGTCGCCATCGTCGGCGTAGTACTTGTGGCCGGTCTTGTGTTGCCGGCGGCGTTGGCTCTTGGGACTCAGACTTTCGACATTCCGCGCAATGACGATTGGGCGTACCTGCGCGTGCTCGGGGATTTCGTCCAGACGGGCCACCTCTCCCTTGTGGGCTGGGGGTCGATGACCCTTGTCGGCCAGATTTTTTGGGCGGCCCCTTTCGCCGCTGTGCTCGGGGCTCATGCGTGGGTCGGCGGGGTCGCCGTTGGCTTTTTCTCAGCAATTGGGCTTGTTGCCGCCTATATAGTAGCCCGTTCGCTTTTGTCGCGAACCTGGGCGGGCGGCTGCGTCTTGCTGACGTTAGCCTTCCCGGGCTTTTTGTTGAACACGACCAGTTTCATGACCGACGTGCCTGCGTTTTCGGCCGACATGGTTTGCCTGGCGCTCGGCTTGGCCGCCCTGCGGAGGGTGGGGGGCGTCCGCTGGGCTCTGGTGGCGCTCTCGTTAGTAGTGGGGTGCTTCGGCTTTTGCATCCGGGAGTTCGGCCTAGCCGCTCCCCTGGCCGTGCTGGTCGCCCTCGTCAGCCAGGACCGCCGTCGTTGGCGTCTGTACGGTGGTGCGGCCATGTGCGTGTTGGCGGTCTGCGGCGCTGCTTATATTTGGACAACCCACCTTCCGGGCGCTCAGCCAAAAGTACTGAGCCAGCTAAATACCTCCACACTGAAGGCGCTCGCCGCCCTTTATTTTACGTTCTCATTTGCCCTCTCGCCGATTTTACCGACGACCATCAGGCGAGTACGGCGGTTGATCTCGCTGCCCGACATCGTGCTGGCTTTGGCGGTCCTTGCCGTTGGTGCCTGGCTCATTCATCGGGGAGGCCCGATCTTCGTCGGCAACTACGTGGACCAACTGGGGGCCACCGGCCCGTACGTCCTCGGTGGCACGCGGCCCGTGCTTTTCTCGGGGCCTCTTTGGCGGTCCCTGGAGATCGTGGCCGTCGGAGCCGGCGCCGCGTTCGCGTTGCTCGCCATCGGTACCTGTCGCCGGGTGACCAGGTCTCTTTTGGACGGCACATCTGAAGGCCTGGTGGGCGCGTTCGCCGTGCTGAGCGGGGCCGCCTTGGTGGTCTACGGCCTGTTCGTGAACACTTATGACAGGTACCTCTGGCCGCTGGCCTTTGCGGGCGCCGTCGCCCTTCTCTCCACCAGCACCGACCTTTCGAGGCCACGGGGCCCGGGAAGCGGGCATTTCGCCGCTCGGCGCCTCAGGAACTGGACTGTGGGGGCCACATCGGTAGGCCTCACTGGCATAGTCGTTGCCGTCGCCATCGCCTTGGTGCTCAACGCCGACGCTTACGATGGGGCGCGGTGGAAGGCAGGCCAGGTGGCCGTCAAAGCGGGCATAGCGGCCTCGGAGGTCGACGCCGGGTTCGAGTGGGTGGGGAGCCATGCGACGGAGGACACGCTGGCTTACAGGAAACTCGCAGGAGCCCCCGCTTACGAGACGTGGTACGACCAGATGTTCCCCGGCTTTCGGGACTGCGCGGTGGTCTCGGGCTCGCCGCAGGGGGAGGCGGCTCTGGAGCTGGTGGGCACAACGAGGTACAACGAACTTGGTTTTGCCGTCCCCGAACGTCTTTACATTTACGTTGTGCGCAGCCCGGGGTGCCGCCGGTAACGGGACGCGGGGGAGGGGGGCAGGACGGCTTTGTAGACCGCTCCGGCAGTTACCGGGACAGCCCGGGCTACGACGAGGTGGAGGTGGTGGAGGGCCCGTTGACGCTTGTCGTCGCAGTGGTGGTGGTCGTGGCCACCGCACCGGTCGTCGTCACACCGCTAGTCGTCGTAACACCGCTAGTCGTCGTCACACCGCTAGTCGTCGTCACACCGCTAGTCGAAGCCGCCGCCGTGGTGGTCGTAGTACTGACAGGGGTGCTCGTCGAGCTGCCCGAGAAACCGGCGACGGTGGTCGGAGTGACAGTCGTACTAGTCACGGCGCCTGAGGACCCGCTGGCGTTTATCGGGACGGTGGTCGTTGTCTCGGCGGCCGGGATGCTTGTCGACGGCTGACTGGTAGGCACCGTTTTCGAGGGAGCACTCCCGGAGGTGAAGCTACCGCTACCGCTACCGCTGGGCGAGCTGGCCGAAGCCGTGGTGGTCGCCGTGACCTGGTTCGCGCTGGTGGTGGGCGTGCTGAACGACGACGACCCGCCGCCGGGGCTGCTGAGCCCGCCGGACGCGCTGGTGGTGGGCGTGCTGAACGACGACGCCGAGGTCGTGGGCGTGAGCCCGCTCGACGCGCTGGTGGTGGGAGTGCTGAACGACGACGACCCGCCGCTGGAGCTGCTGAGCCCGCCGGAGCTGCTGAGCCCGCCGGACGCGCTGGTGGTGGGCGTGCTGAACGACGACGCCGTGGTCGTGGGCGTGAGCCCGCTCGACGCGCTGGTGGTGGGAGTGCTGAACGACGACGACCCGCCGCCGGAGCTGCTGAGCCCGCTTGACCCGCTGGTGGTGGGCGTGCTGAACGACGACGCCGAGGTCGAGGTCGTGAGCCCCCTGGACGCGCAGGTGGTGGGCGTGCTGAACGACGACGACCCGCCGCCGGAGCTGCTGAGCCCGCCGGACGCGCTGGTGGTGGGCGTAGTTGCCGACCCGCTGGAGCCGGCGGTGGCGCCCGCCGGGCTGGCCGCCACTGGGATGGAAGGCTCGGCCAGCGCCAATGTCTCGGTCCCGGCAGTGGCGAAGTGAGCCGAACCGGTGGCGCTCAGCCCGTTGTCTTCGACCCTATAAGTAATCAGGTACAAGGTGTTCGGCCGCAGGGTGCCGGTCGAGAGCCATTCGTCATTTGCCGCGTCCAGGCTGCCCGCCAGCTTGGACCCGCTGCGCAATGCTTCCACCTTCACGCTTTCCAACTGGGCGCCCGTGGCGTGCACCGCCACGAGCGTCGCCGGGCTCTGCCCGGTCGAGCCGGGCAGCGGCACCGTGGTGACGTCGGCGATCAGTTGCCTCTTCGCCTCGGCCGCCGAGGTGGTGGTGGTCGTCGCCGCCAGCGCCTGCTTGGTCGGGCGCGAGCCCTTGGTCGAAAAGACCCCGGTGAGGACCACGACGGCCACCACTGCGCCGACTAGTACCAATGCGCTGCTCAGTACCACCGCCGTTTTACCTGCCGTCTGCCCGTGCCGCACAGCGTGGAGCCGCCGGGCCGCCCTACCGCCCACAAGGAAAGCCTATGAGCGGCCCGCCGCCAATCGAACGGCACCACCCGGGTCTTAGCTGAGTTTCAGCTGCCTGGGCGAGCCACAGCGTACCGAGCTCGTCCCGCCGCCCCGTAATCAAGACGCGTTCACCGCTCCTGATGGTGGTACCCTCACTGAGAGTGCAAAGAAGGAACGGGCCAACCGGTCCGCAACCGGCAGCACCTCCCCTTGCGGTTCGAAGGCGAGCGGTTTTGAGATGACACCGTTGTAATTCCTTCCGAGGAGCAAACATGCTGACCAGCCATAGGTTTCCAACGGCGTCGAGGCCAAGGGCCGGGCGCTGGTACCGGTCCCGTACCGTCGTTGTACCGATTGTCTTGCTCGCCCTTGCCACCAGCACCGCAGCGTCGACGGCGTCGGCGTCGGCGTCGGCGTCCAGCCTGCCCGGCGTACCCAATGGCAACGGACAGACCGTGAGCATCAATTCCGGTAACGCCGCCGGCACCGACTTCACGTTGACGTCGAAGACCATCCAGGTACCTTCCTCACTGCTCAAGTCCGTCACCGCCGGCGGCGCCACCTACACCTTTGCCGGCACCGGCGGGCCCTTGGCCAAAGTCGCTGTGGGTAAGGTCGTCCTGATCGAGGGCGAGGACGCCATCGTCGTGACCAGCGTGAAGCGTTCCGGGGGCCAGCTCATTGTCGGCGCCGCACCGGCTTCTATCGGCGATGTGATCGAATCCGGCCAACTGAAGGTGACCGGCGCTCCGGACATGGCCCAGGCGGTGGGAGTTACCGATGGTACTGCGGGCTTAACGCCGGCATTGGCCCCCGCGCTGGGCTCGGCCGCCGTGCCTTCGGGAGCTCGCCAACGGCCCGAAGCGGTCCTCACCACTTTCCCGAGCTACTCGTACAGCGGCAAAACCAGTAGTTTCTCCTATTCGCTGACCTTCGCCGGTGCGCCCAACGGGATCCATGTCACGGGCACCATCTGCTATGCCTGCGACAGCGCCCTCAACATCAACGCCAAATTGGACGGGACCTTCACTTGGGCCAACCAGGACCTCGACTTGGACCTGGCCGGCGGCAAGGTCAAAAGCGGGTCGTTCGGCATATCGGGGATGAGCAGCGACCTCGACCTCACCTACACCGTGCTCCGAGGGGCCTCGCCCGGTGTGGGCGCCAAGCCGCCCGTGTTCAAGCTCCCCGTTTCCTTCGAAGCCCCCTTGTGCATCTGTGGGGGCATCCCCGTGTACTCCAAGTTCGAGCTGGCCATCTTGGTGACCCTCGGCATCGGGGCCAAGAACTCGAGTATCCAGGGCGGGGTCCACGTCACCCTCACCGGCTCGGGGTCGGTCTCGGGCACCGGCCTGGGCGGGGCGGGCGGCTCGTGGACAGGCGGCCACATAAAAGGCAACTTCATCACCGGGACAGCCTTGACCCCCGCCTCCGCCGGGATCGTGGTCGCCCTGCAGGCCAAGTTCGGCGTCGGGATGGGCGTCAAGAACGTCAACGCCCTTTATTACATATCCCCGATCTTCTCGATAGGAGAGACGACGGGTTCGGCCATCGCCGGCCTGGCGTGCGTAGCCTTCGATGGCGACTTCAGTATTACCGGCAATTTTGAAGTGCAATTGCTGGGGTTTAAGGTCTCTACCCCGGCCACGACGCTTTGGGACAAGAAAGCGTCCTACAAGCAACCGCCCTGCTGAGGGCGACAAAGGTGCACAAACGGCCCTAAGAAGGTTCCCGGCGAGCTTCGACCGGTCCTGGCCTTTCGGCCGCCCACCTAAACCTTCGGGCCCCGCCACCGGTCGCACGGGCAGGGTGGCCACGGCCGCCGCCGTTACCGCTCTGGCGCTAGCGGCCGCCCGGTGAGCGTTTCGGGCACCCTCAAGGCTGTGGCTAAGGGCGCCACCTTCACCTTTACCGGTGCCGTGACGGGGGCCTTGCACATCACCCCCGTCAACGCCACCTGCACCGCAAATGCAGTCGCAGCGTCAGCGGGGGCCATCTTTGTCCGCCTCGGCAAACTGAAGGGTGCCGGCGCCGCCGTTTCTTGGGTCGTCCACATAACGGTCCTGGGGACCGGGGCGGTCAAGATCGGACCTAACGCTCTTCCCCATGTGACACTGCAGGACTCGACGGCCACCGGCCTCGGGCCCCTGTGGGCGTCCACCGCCGGCACGCTGGTTGCCCATGTCGGCAAGGGCCGCTTCACTGGGACGGTGCACGCCAGCCTCACGAGCACCAACGGGCGCCCCGTGCACATCTCGGGCACCTGGGACTGCTCGGCCGCATAGCTGGTGCCGGGGAGAGCCGTGCCCGAAGATCCGACGTGCCGATCGGGCCGGAGACGTCCTACCAGAGCTTCCGTGATCTGAGGTGGGCGATGAGCTCGTCGTAGGTGCCGTCGTGGTTGGCGAAGGTGGCGGCGTGGCGCGCGGTGGCGAACCATTCGGATGTTGAGGGTTTGACCTGTCGGCGGGCGGCCTCCAGCTCACGCATGCCTATTGGTTGGACTCGCTGGGTAGCGGCGGCGTCGGACAGGGCTTGGCGGGTGGCGAGCATGCACAGGTGGGCCAGGTCGGCGCCGGAGTACCCGTCTGTATCGCGCGCCAGCCGTACGAAGTCGATCTCGCCGAGCGGGCGGCCCTGTAGGTGGTAGTGGAGTACCGCTTCGCGGGCGGGTTGGTCGGGAGGGGCGACGAAGAGGGTCCGGTCGAAGCGGCCGGGGCGGCGAAGGGCGGGGTCGACGTCCCAGGGCTGGTTGGTGGCGGCAACGATATATATCCCATCGTTGAAGCTGGTTACGCCGTCCATCTCGGAGAGGAGCTGGTTCACGGTGCCTCGCATGGCCGGGTTATTGCGGAGGTTCGTCCGCTTCTGTCCGATGGCGTCGACCTCGTCCAGGAAGATGACGGCGGGACGGTTGCTGCGGGCTTGTACGAACAGGGCGCGGACGTTCTTCTCGCTCTGGCCTAGCCACATGTCGAGCACGTCGGCTAGGGATACGGCGACGAAGCTGGCGCCGAGCTCGCCGGCGAGCGCCCGGGCAATGAAGGTCTTCCCGCACCCGGGGGGGCCGTAGAGCAGCAGCCCGCCGCCGACAGAGGCCTGATAGGTGTTGCGCAGTTCGGGGCGGAGCATGGGGAGCAGGAACGAAAGCTGTATTTCGTGTTTGACGGCCTCCATGCCGCCGACATCGGCGAGACGGACCTCGGGGCGTTCGAGGAGGCCAGGCCCATCGGGCCCAGGGGCCGAGGCTTTGTTGGCCGGGGTTTGTGAGCTCATTTGGCGTTCGGCCTCGTCCCAGTCGAACTGCTCCTTGGCCGGTACCTCACCGTTGGCCGGCAGCGGCCTCTCGCTGGAGGACGGCGCAGGGGACGGCTTGGCGGGCGAGCTGGCCTGGGCACCGGTGAGGGCGGTTGTGATCTGGGCCAAGAGGTCGGTGGCGCCTGGGTCGCCGGGGTTGGCTCGTATCGCCGCCGCGCAGTGCTCGAGGGCTACGGCCGGCAACCCGGCCTGTAGCAGGAGCTGGGCCAGGTGGAGCCGCAAGGGACCGTCGTCGGGCGACCTGGCGACGGCGGCGAGGAGGCTCCGAAGTAGGGGCGGAAGGTCGTCGTCGCTCATGTCGGGAGGGTCGGCCGGGGCTTGAGCCTTTTGTACAACCACCAGCCGTACATGCCGGTCGGGACGTCGATCATCAGGCACAGCGGTAGGTACCGCGGTGCCAGCTGAGCCGCCGCGCCGGTCGCCAGCACTGATACCCATACCAGCAGGAGGAAGAACAGGACTGTGACGGCCCGGCTGCTCCTGTAGGCCTGGACGGGTGTTCTTGCGGGGACGAGCGCCTCCTTACG
Source organism: Acidimicrobiales bacterium (assembly GCA_052325485.1). Classification (GTDB taxonomy): domain Bacteria; phylum Actinomycetota; class Acidimicrobiia; order Acidimicrobiales; family Palsa-688; genus Fen-671. The sequence continues at coordinate 10,291 of JBKQUU010000085.1, forward strand.
CCGGGAACGGCGTTGGGGCCGGCGGCTGCGCCACAGGGCGATGTTGAACGCCCGACGTTCCAGCCAGCCCTTGGTCGGCTTGGCCCGCCACAGGGCGGCATTGACGGCGATCGAGCCCCAGATCCACACAATGGGCGAACGGACGACCAGCAGGACCGGCGAGGTCACGGCCAGGACCAGTAACTGTAACGGGAGCACCCCGTACCTGACGAAGTTGGCTCTCGCCGGCCGGGCGACCGGGTCCATGGAGGCCGTAGAGCTGAACTGCTGCAGCGCTTCGGCGGTCCGTCCACGCAACCGGAGGATGGTCCCGAGCTCGTTGTTGGCCAGGTAATTGTTGGGTTGTAACCGCAATGCCTCTCGGACGGCTGATTCGGCCACCTGGAAGTCGAACGCGCACCGAGCAGCTCGGGCGCGGACCAGCCAGGTTTGCGTCGAGTTAGGTGCCAGCTCCAAGGCGGTGTCCGAAGCCCTGACAGCCGCTCTCGGTTTGTGCGCGGCGACGCAGGCGTCGGCCATCGCCCAATAAGAAGAGGCAGAAGTGGGCGCCATGGCGACCAGGCCCTTGGCTGCCGCCATCGCTTTGCGGCCCGCGTTCCCAGTGGCGTACTCACCGGACTTGTACGCCTTGCTAGTGAGCACCGCCACCAGGGCCCGATGGGCCTCGGGCATCGACGGGCTGGCTCCTACCGCCTCCCGGGCCGTGGCCTCGGCGGCGTCTAAACGCCCCAAGCCAAGCTCCCCGAACGCCGCTACGATCAACGGCTCGGGTTCACCGGGCCGGGACGCAATGCATTGACGGGCGACCACCAGAGCGTCCTGATGGCGCCCGACCGAGAGCAGCATCCGGGCGCGGCTCAATGCGTCAGAGCCCGCGCTCACTTCCACGCTCGACATATCGGTACCGACGAAAGTCACCTAAAGGACTAGGGTGGCACCCACGCAGCGCAAGACTTCGAGGAGCTGAGGTGCCCGGGCAACCACGCACGCGTTGACGCATTAGGACACGTTCCTGCCTGTCATCGCGTGCTGCTCCGAATTGCGGCACAGCGAAAGATCCCCGGGGTTCGTCCCGGCGTTTTTCTGTCGCGCCGAGCCCAGTGACGATCGCCTCCCTTAGCTCAAAAGGAGCCTCACTGTGCGGCCATTTCGTCTTGCTTGCCTGGCGTACCTCGGCGTCGCCTTGCCTGGTTCCACCCTCGGCCTGTTGTGGCCTTCAATGCGGGTCAGCTTTCATGAGCCGGTCGGTGCGCTGGGGATATTCCTGGCCTTCGGCGTCGCCACCTCGGTCATCGCCAGCGCCCTAACCGGGCCCATATTGTCCCGGGTGAGCGTTGGCCCGCTCATGGCTCTCGGCATCGCACTGGTGGCCATGGCGTTGTCCGTCCAAGCCGCAGCGCCGTCGTTCGTGGTCCTCATCTGCGGGGCGGCGCTGTTCAGCCTCGGGTTCGGAGCTTTGGACTCTGCCCTCAATGCCCACGCCGCCGGCCATTTCGGGCCGCGCGACATCAACTGGATGCACGCCAGTTTCGGCTTGGGCGCCACTATCGGCCCCCTGCTGGTCACGGCGGTCCTGGCTGACGGGCTTAGTTGGCGCTGGGCCGACGGGGCTATGGCCATCGTCCAGGGGGCGCTCGCCTGCGTGTTCGTGTTGACCCGGCGCAACTGGGACGCCCCGGCAAAAGCTCGCCCGCCCGCCCGTCCGGCCATCGAAGAACAACCGCCTCAGGGTGTGGGGGAACTGCAGCCCCGCAAACCCGCTCTGCTGGTCGTTATCAGTGCCCTCACCTTCAGCGCCGTTGAGACCGGGATCGAGTCGGGGGCGGGTATTTGGGGCTACCTGTTCCTTACTGCTGGGCGCGGGTTGCCGCACGCCCTTGCCGGCGTGGCCGTCTCGGCGTACTGGGCCATGATGTTCCTGGGGCGGGCGGTGCTGGGGCCGGTGGCCGAGCGTGCCGGCGCGGCCCGGGTGCTGGGCGCCGCCGTCGTCGGCGTGGCCCTAGGGGCTGGCATCATGACCGTGCCGGGGCCCGGGGTATTGGCTGTCATCGGGATGATGACCGTCGGAGTTGCCGCCGCCCCCATCTTCCCGCTGCTCACCCTCACCACCGCACAACGCAGTGGGGCCGCCAACGTCATGAAGACCACGCGCACGGTCAGCTTCCAGGTCGCCGCGTCCACCATCGGCGGTGCGGCTCTGCCCGCCGGGATCGGGTTGGCTATCGGTGCCCTGAACGCGAAGGTCCTCGCCCCATCCTTGCTCGTCCTTGGCCTGGCCATGTGCGGGGTGTACTGGGCCATGTCGAGCTTGGAAGGGCGGGCGCTGGCGACATGAGAGCAGCGCGCACCCTCCCGCCGGGTTGACGGGCATCATCAGCGGGCCGCGGCCGGTGGCGGCGCCTAACGCCAATTCGACTGCGAGCTGGTTGCGAACTTTTGGTGCCCTCGGGGGCCCGGGCCGCCCTCCCGCCGGCTGACGGCCAAATGGCCCGTTCAAGGGGGGTCAGTTAGCCGTGACCCCGGCGGCCCGGCGGAACAGCTGCTGGGCGGCGCGGACGAGCCGGGCATCGGCTGACGCCGGCTCGCCCTGCAAGCCCGGGTCGAGGCCGTGCGTGCTGGCCCAGCACAGTAGCGCCGTCGCCTCCGGGTCCTCGACATCGAACGCCCCCGCGACCACGCCCTCGGCCAGCAGGTCGCCTACCGCTTCTAGGGTAAGGGCGTGCGCCGGCCGGTGGCTGGCAGCAACGTGACCGGTGGTGGTCCTCGTGGGCGCCACAGCCAGTCTCGTGGTCCGGCGCGCCGGGCGCGTGGCCCGGGACGCGGGCTCAGAGGCGGCGAGCTAGGACGGCAAACCAAACGCGGTTGGTCGCCACCTGGTCTTCGAGGGTGACCGAGGACCCGGCCCCTCGTAATTGCTGCAAAAGCACTTCCCGGCGGCGGTACACGAACCAGCGCACCTCCTCGGGCGCGTACGGGACGGGTCCGAACGCGGCCACGTCGCCCAGAGCGGTCATGAGGGCCAGGACGCCGGCGGGCCGCAGGGCCCTGCCGAACTCTTGAAGGACGAGCGTGGTGTGCTCCTCGGGCACGTGGAGCAGGGAGGCCGCGCACCAGATGGCATCGACGAGGTGGTCGGCGACCGGTAGGGCGCGAAGGTCGGCCTGTGCCAGGCGCCCCGGGTGGCGCTCGGCGGCGGTCGCGAGCATCCCCGCAGAAAGGTCCATGCCGACCACTCGGAACCCGAGCCGGGAGAAGCGGTAACCGTCGAGCGCTGGCCCGCAACCCAGGTCCGCCACAACCCCGCCCACCGCTAACGAGGCGACGAAGCCGCGTTCAAGGGCCCCGAACCACGAGCCCTCGTCCGGTCGGCGCGGCGGTTGGCGCTGAAAATAGAGCTTGGCGATGCGGTCGTAGGTGGCGCGATTGGCCCCGGTGTGGTCTTCGGGCCCTGTCACGGGGGCAGTACCAACGGTCTCAGTGGCGCGGGGACGACCGGGGCGACAGAAGTACTAGGGAGCTCTGCGACGACCTAAGCGGCGCGGGGGCCGGCCCAGGCCGAGCACCCTGGCCGCCCGCTCCCCGGCGTCCTGGCGCTCGGAGGGTCTCCCCGTCTCCCAGTGGTACAGCCCGTCATAGTGGGGCCCGCTATGCCGTGGCGACAAGACGCAACGCTCGTGGTAGTCACTGACGTCCAGGCGGGCGTCACAGCTCACGAAGGTGATCATTGAACAGCCTCGGGACCAGTCGCTACCCTCGCTGTCGAAGGGCCACCCGCTCCTACTTCCAGCCTAGGACCAGTCGGCCACTTTCCAACCGGGAACCGGCGGGCGCCGAGGCCTCGTGGGGCCGTCCGGCCCGATGGCCTCGACGCTGGTGTAGCGCCCGTTAAGCCCACACGGGCAGCCCGGGGAGGCGGCCGGCGGCCACCGGCGTGCCGTTCAGCAAAACCGGGGTGGCCGTGGTCGCCGCCCCCACGGTCACCACCTCAATTGGCGGCAACCCGTCGGGAGCGGTGACCGAGACGGGGCCGCCCGCGCCCCCTTCCACGGTTATGGCCAGGCCCCCATAGCTCGGTACTTCGACCCGCGCCGCAGCCACGTCCCCGTCGCCCACCAGGGCCAGCACGAGCCGGTCGTAGTGGCCGTCCCCCAGTCGGCGCCTGGGCGGGGCGAGCAGGATGGTGCTGGCGGAGCGCACCCAGAGCGGCGCCTGCTCGAGCGGGACCGCGACCTCGTGAAAACCCGGCCCATGCACGGCGGGGCCGCCGCCGTAGTGCAGCCACTCGCCGGGCGGGAACCACACCAAGCGGCGCCCTCCGGGGCGGTAGAGGGGAGCGACCAGGAGGTCGGGGCCGAGCAGGTACTGCAGGTCGGCGGCCTGGGCCTCGGGCTGCTCGGGGAAGTCGAGGACCATGGGCCGCATGATGGGCACGGCGTCGCGCACCGATTCGGCGGCGGCGGCGTAGAGGTACGGGTGGAGGCCATAGCGCAGCTTGGTGACGGCCCGGACGGCGGCTAGCGCCTCGGGGCCGTAGTCCCAGGGCAGCCGGGTGGTCATGCCGTGGAAACGGGTTAACGGCGACAACATGCCGAACTGCGCCCACCGGACATATAGCTCAGTCCCGGGCCGGCCATGGAACCCTCCGATGTCGTGGCTCCAAAAGGCATGGCCCGACAGGGCCATGGAGAGCCCGGCCCGCAAGGTGGACGCCAGGTCCCGCCAGTCCGAGTTGGGGTCGCCCGCCCACTGGCCGACATGGCGCTGGCCCCCGGCCCAGCTGGAGCGCGCCCAGACCACCGGCCGGTCGATGCCCGCCGCCCGCATCACTGAGGTCACGAAGTCGTTGTAGAGCAGGCTGTAGGCGTTGTGCAGCCGTGGGCCGGCCAACCCGCTGTGGGACCGCACCTCGGCCGGGATCTCTTCGCCGAAGTCGGTCTTGAAGATCGCCGCCCCCTGCTTGAGCCGCTCCGCCAGCAGCGCCCCCCACCAGGCGCACGCCTCGGGGTTGGTTATGTCGATGATGGCCACCGCCGGGTGGTACGTGCCCCACAGAGGGCCGATGTACGTCAGGCCGTCCGGCAATTTCAAGAAATAGCCGGCCCTTTCGGCCGCCGCGAACAGCGGGCTGTCGACGCCGATGTACGGGTTGAGCCATAGGCACGGCCGCACTCCCGCCTCTTTCAGCTCGCCCAGGAGCCGCACCGGCACGGGGAAGCGACCGGGGTCCCAGCGCAGGTCCGACCAACAACCAAAGGTTTGCCAGAACGCGTCGAGGTGGATGACGTCATGGGGCACGTCTTCCGCGTCCAGTCGGCGCGCCATCTCCCGGACGTCGTCCTCATCCGCGGGCATGTCACCGGTGGAGACCCAGGTGCCGAGCGCCCAGGCCGGCGGGAGCTCGGGGCCGCCGACCAGTTCCTGGTACTGGGCCAGGCACTGGCGGGGGCCTCCGAAGACCAGGTAGTAGTCCAGCTCTTCGTCTGGGACGACCACCGACCAGAACGCCTGGCTCGAATGGCAGCAATCGAAATAGACGTTGGTGGTGGTGTCGACGAAACACCCGTAGCCACGGCTGGACAACAGGAACGGGACATTTTTGTAGCTCTGAGCGCTCTGGGTACCGAGGGCGTCGTGGTTCCAGCACGAAATGAGCTGGCCTCTCTTGTCGAAGCAGGTAAAACGCTCGCCCAGGCCCCAAAAATGCTCGTCGGGCTCGACCGGGAAGCTCTCGTGATAGGCCAGGGCCCCCGAGGTCAACCGGGTGAAGCCGAGGGGGAGCGCCACCACCTGTCCGCTCACGTCCTCGGTGGCGCCGTCCTGGTGGAGCACGAGCGCGCCGGCCTCAACGGAGATGTGGGCCGGCTCCAGGTCCACCCTGACGGTGCGGCCCTCGGTGGCCAGCACCACCTGGCCGTCCTCCTGCTTGAGCTCCACCGCGCCCGGCGGTATTCGCCGGGCCAGCACCAAACGCGGCTCTGCCGGTACCCCGTCGGCCCGCAGCCGGCAGTGCAGGGCCCCGTCCCGGCCTACCAGCCGCAGCTGCACCGACACCGTCGACCCGTCGGAGGTGGTCCCGGTGAACGAGGCGCCCCCAGGGACGGCGCCTACGAGGCGCAGTCGCACCACCGCCTCGGCTTGCCCCCGTTGCACGGCCTCGAACGTCGGCGCCGGCAAGCGAAAGCTACCTTCCTCTCGCAGGCTGATCCCTCTGAGCATCCTTTGCGCCCTTTCTGGCGACGAGCCCTGGCACGGTGCGATGTGCCGTCCCCGCCACCGACCGAGTGCCGGTGCCGCGGCCCGAAAATCTCCGGGCTCGCGGCACCGGGCCACACGCGATGGTCCTCTCTACTATCCCGGAGGGAGCCTTTCCCCCCGGTTTTGGGCCTTAGTCGCTACTAACCCTTCAGGATCGTGTTGATCTGGCTCTGCGCCGTCGACAGCGCCGCCTGCACGGTTTGTGACCCCGACAACGCAGCCTGGATCGCGGTCCACACGGCCTCAGAGACTTTCGGGTACTTCACGCCGAGCCCCAACGTGCGGGGGTGCGCATAAATCGTCTGGTTGGCGTACACGCTCCACTCCGGGCCGGCCTGTTGCACGAAGGTTTTGGCCACGGCTTCCTTGGGAGGCAGGTACCCGTACAGCTTCGACAACGCCAACTCCTGCGTGGGCGACTGCATACCCTCTAGGTACTCGAAGGCCATCTGCTGTGTTGCACTGTTACCCGTAGCGCTGACCATCCAGTCCTCACCGCCCAACGGCACGATCACGTGCTGGCCGGCCACCCGGACCGGGACAGGGACGATCCCGAACTGCTTGCCGTAGTACATCCCCGCGGCGTTGAGGTTCGAGAAGTTCCAGGGGCCGTTGACCATCATGGCCGCCTTGCCGGCGATGAACTGGCTCGAAGCGGCGGGAGTTTGGCTCCAGCTGAGACAGGCCTTAGACGCCGAACCGTCGGTGACGAGCTCTTTCCAAAGGCTCAGGGCCTGTACTCCCGGCGCGGACGCGATGTTGGAGAAGTTGAACGCGCCCCCGTTGCTCCAGAAGAACGGCTCCCACTGCCAGGTGGTGTCTTCCGCCGCCTCGCACGTCAGCGCGATCCCGTAACGTGTCGTAGTCGTAAGGGCCTTGGCGTCGGTGACCAGCTGCGCCCACGTAGCCGGCGGCGTGATGTTGGCCGCCTTCAGCATGGCGATGTTGTAGATCAACGCGATCGAGTTGAAGCCCGCCACCGGCAGGCTGTAGTACTTGCCGTTGGACAGGCCTTCGTCTACCACGGCCGGGAAATAGCCCTTCGTGCTGAAGCCCATGAAACCGCTCACGGGGACTACCTCGCCGGTCGATATCATGGTCGACACGAACGGGTTGTCCACGGCCAAAAGGTTGGGCAGGTCGTGGCCCGCGGCCTGGGTCAGGAGCTTCGTGTCCAAACTGGCAAAAGGCACATATTCTCTCGTCACCGTCACACCAGGGTGCGCAGCTTCGAACTGCTTGCTGTACGCGGCCAGTGCGGCGTCCTGGCCAACGGTGTTGAAGTAGTCCTCTTCTGTGAGGGTGATGGTGGGCGCCGCGGAAGTGCTCACCTGTGACAACCCGATCACGGCACACGACGAGGCCACCAGGGCGGCAAGGCCCCGGCTCCACATTTTCTTCGATAGTTCCACTGCGGTTCTCTCCTTTATTGTTGACGGCCGGGCAACGAGTTCGGCCGGCCTTTCGTCGGAAAACTTACGGGGAAACACCAGTCCGCGAGCTTCCATCACCCCCTCCGTGCCGTCGACGGGCGCGGGCCCTAGGCCGGGCTTGTCTTAGCGGCGAGAAAGGCCCCATCACTACCCGACCACCGAGCCAGCCGTGAGGCCACTTGCTATGTAACGCTGCGCTATCACCAGCATTACTGCCGCCGGGACCATGGCGAACGCGGCGGAGGCCATGACCGCGCCCCAATCGGTCGAGTAGTTCCCGAGGTAGGTATAGATCCCCAGGGTGATGGGCACGATGTTCGTGCCGTTGAGGACGGTCAAGGCGAATATGAAGTCTCCCCAACCGTTCAAGAAGGCGAACACCGCCACGGTTATCACGGCAGAACGGGCCAGTGGCACCACGATGCGCCGGAAGGTCTGCCATTCAGACGCACCGTCGACCCTGGCGGCCTGCATGACCTCGTTCGGCAGGCCGAAGAAGAAGGCCCGCAGCACGAGGATGGCAAAGGGGATGGCGTAAGTGCCGTCGGCGATAATAAGGCCCGGGTAGGTGTTCACCAAGTGGACCCAGTGGAAAATGATGAACAGCGAGGTGGCCAGGACGATGGACGGGACTATCTGTGCCACTAACAGCGCGCTCACTATGACCACCGTCACCCGCAGGCGGTACTTCGCCAGCGCATAGGCCGCAGGCACCGCCACCACCAGGGCCAGCAGCGCTGTCCCCACGCCGACGATGAGGCTCGTTAGCACGCTACCTGACTGTGCTTGGATGACGGTCCGGAAGTTGCCGAGCGTCGGATCGTGGGGCAGCCAATAGTAGTTGCCACTGAAGAGGGTATCGGTGGACTCGAAGGAGCCCACGACGACTGCGTACACCGGGAACAGCACTACGACCAGGGCCGCCCCCGTCGCCAGCGTGCATAGCCAGCGCAGGGCCTTTGAGCGTTGCAAGCGAGTCATTTACCTGCCCCCGAACTGCGGCGCAAGGACCCCCGGCTGAGCAACAAGTACAGGGGCGAACAGATCAACGCCAGCACCAGCAGCACGTTGTTGAGGGCGGCGCCTTCGCCGAAGGAGAACTGCTGGAACGACAGGTTGTAGGACCATGTCGTGATCAGTTGCGAAACGTTCGCCGGGCCTCCGCCGGTGAGGGCGATTATGAGGTCGAACACCTTTACCGTAAAGACGAAGCCCAAGAGGAGGGTGACCTCGATGACCGGCAGGATGATGGGCACGATGATGAGGCGGAGCCTTTGCCAGGGGCCGGCGCCGTCCATGAGGGCCGCTTCTTTGACCTCCACGGGTACTTCTTGAAGGGCGCTGTAGAGCAGCATCACGAAGAAGGGCACACCCAGCCAAATATTGGCGATAAGGGCCGTCGGCAGGGCCAGGTGCGGGTCGTCCAGCCAGTCAATGGGGCGGTGAGCGAGGCCGACGTTCATGAGGAGTTGGTTGACCGCCCCGCCTTCCAGCTGGAACAGGAACTTGAAGATGACGCCGGTCACTATCAACGGCAACAACCAAGGCACGATGATGAGGGTGCGCCCGATGGTCCGGCCCGGGAAGCGCAGGGTGAAGAGCAACGCCATCGCGAACCCGATCACGAACTGGCCGACGAGCGACCCGGCGGTGAACTCGAACGTATGGACTATGGCCTGTCGGCTCGTCGGGTCGTTCAGGATGAAGCGGTAATTGGCGAGCCCAGCGAACGGGGCGGTCAAGCTGGATATCGTCGCCGGGGAGCTGTTCTCGAAGCTCAGCATCACGTTGTAGATGATGGGCAAGGCGAAAGCGAAGAGGAGGTACAAGATGGCCGGGGCGAGGAACAGCGACCCCGCCAGCCGCTGTCGGCGCCAGGTCGTCATCCCCCGCCGGGCGCCTGCCGGTGCCGCGTTCCCCGCCGGGCGGCCAGCTTTCGCCGACCGTGCCGGTGCACCTATCTTCCCCGTGATGTCGGCTTGAGCCAAGCGGGCCCCTTTCCTTGCCGCCGCCGTCCGCTCCTATTTACTGCCTTCGGACAGGCTGTTCAAGGCACCCCCGCGGCGCAGGTACACGGGTATGCGCTCCAGCGGTGCCGGCGCCTTGGCCCATCCGTGCCCCTCGACCGGCTGGCCGGTCCAGGCGTCCAGCCACGACGCCCCCTCGGGCAAGTAAACATCCCGCTCCCTCGCCCCCTGCTGGGTGACCGGGGCGACCAGGACGTCCGGGCCGAGCATGAACTCGTCGGCTACCTCCCAGGCCGGCGCCTCGTCGGGGAACTCCAGGAACAGCGCCCGCATGGGCGGCACCCCGGTGGCACTGGCGGTGGCCATCTGCGCCATCACGTAGGGCCGCAGGCGCTCGCGTAGCGCCAGTTGCTCGGTGATGATGCCGTAGGCCTCGTCGCCGAACGTCCAGACCTCGTTGGGTGCCCCGGTCTGGCCCGAGCCGACCAGCGGGCCCGGCTCGCGCACCCCGTGGAGCCGGAACAGCGGGCAAAAGGCGCCGAACTGGAACCAACGCACGATGAGCTCCCTGAAGTACGGCGTCGTCGGGTCACCGCCTTTGAACCCCCCTATGTCTGTGGTCCACCACGGGATCCCGGAAATACCGATGTTCAGACCGGCCGGGATCTGAGCCGCCAGCGCCGCGAACGTGGAGTCGATGTCGCCCGACCACACCGCCGCCCCGTAACGCTGGCTACCCGCCCACGCCGACCGGCACAGGAGCATGACGTCCTTCTCGCCGTCGGCCCACAGCCCCTCGGCAAAGCCGCGGGCGTGCTCGCGCGGGTAGGCGCACTGCACTTCGTTCCCCCGGCCCAAGTAGTACAGGTTGCTCTCGGGGTCCTCGGGCCGCATCTCCGGTTCGCAGGCGTCAAGCCAGAACGCCCGGATCCCGTACCGGCGGTAGCCCTGGGTGACTTTGTCCCAGACGTACTGGCGGGCCTCGGGGTTGGTCGAGTCGTAAAAGCGCACGAACACCTGGCCGTCGTCGCCTTTGTCCCAGAAGGGCAGGTCCAGGGGCAGGCCGCGCACGTTGCCGACCAAGAGCCCGCGCCGGTCCATCTCGGCATGGTTCTCGCTGTTGGGGTTGACCGTCGGCCAGACCGAGACCATCAGCTCGACCCCCATCTCCCGCAGTTCGTCCACCATGGCCTGGGGGTCCGGCCACTCCGCGCTGTCAAAGCGCCATTCCCCCTGGCGGGACCAGTGGAAGTAGTCGACGACGATCACTGACAAGGGCAAGCCCCGGCGCTTGTGCTCACGGGCCACCTCCAGCAGCTCCTCCTGGTAGCGGTAGCGGAGCTTGCACTGCCAGAAGCCGGACGCCCAGGCCGGCAGCATAGGGGGCAGGCCGGTGGCTTGGGAGTACTGGCTCACGACCTCGGCCGGCGTGGGCGCCATGGTCACCCAGTAATCGAGCTGGCGGGCGGCGTCGGCCACCCAGCGGGTGCGGTTGGCGCCGAGCTCGACCCGTCCCACCCCCGGCATGTTCCACAAAAACCCGTAGCCACGATTGGACAGAGCGAAGGGTATGCACACCTCGGTGTTCCGCTGGATGAGGTCGATAACGGTGCCCTTTTGGTCGAACAGGCCGTGCTGGTGCTGGCCGAGCCCGTAAATGCGCTCCCCGGGGGAGGGGTTGAAGGTGACCTCGCAGCCGTAGGTGCTGCCGGCGCCTTGGGTATAGCGGCGCTGGGGGGGCGAGGTGAAATGGGGGCTTTGCTCGCTGAGCAGCTCCCGGCCGTCATCGGCCCGGGAAAAGCGCACCAGGGGCGGGAACGGGAGGAACCCGCCACCGGGGTTGGCTGCCACCTCGACCACGAGGCCGCCGTTGCGCAGGCGCGCGGTGCCCTCGGACACCTCGACCACCGGGCGGCTGGCGGCCGGCTCGCCCAAGGCGCTGCCCGGCGTCTCCGCTATGGAGGGGCCCCAGGTCGACCGCACCCGGGCGCTGTTGGGCCCCCACGCCTCGACCTGGAGGATCTCGCGGCCCTCGTGCACGGTGAACCCTTGCTCATTTCCAACGAAAGTTGCCATCTAATGACTCTCTTTCACGCTGACGCGGTCCGGCGCAGCCTGGTCCTGCGGCCCCAGGGCGGGGACCCAGACGCGCATGGCGGGGGAAGGCCGGTTGCCTCGGGCAAAGTACGGCACCAAGGTGAGGGCCAAGGGCTCGCGGCTCATCGGGCCCCCGAGGCTGGCGGTACCGGCGGGCCGGTCCTCGTACAGCGGGGCGTCCGAGCCACCGCATTGGCGCCCGGAGGCGTGGACCACGACCTGCACATAACCCTCGAGGCCAGCGGGCGCGTCACCGGCCGGCACCAGCGGCTGGGCCAGGTCCAGGGCCACGTCCTCCACCGCCGTGCCTTCGGCCAGGTCGTCCGCCTCGATGCAGTACACCAGCGGCCCCCGTTGGACGGCGGCGCAACCCCGGACGGCGTCCACCCTCCAGTTGGCCCTCACCGACCGGGCCGGCATCGGCACGGACACTGACAGGCGGTCGCCGGTGGCCCATTGCCTCTCCACCTTTATGTAGGAGCCCTCGACGGGTGCAGCCACCCGAGACCCGTTCACGGTCACCTGCACCCCTTCCCGGCCCGCCCAGGCGGGCAAACGCACCCACAATGCCCACGGTCGGCCGGACTGGCACGCCCCGACCTCGAAGTCGGTGGCCCCGCCCCAGGGGTGGTCGCTGCGCAGCTCCAGCTCCACCGGCCCGCTGGGCCCGGTCGTCGAGACCGTGCCGGTGAAGGGCATGTGCACCTGGAGCCCGGAGCCGTCCTTGGTCACCAGATAGGCCTGGATACTGGCCATCAGCCGGGCCAGGTTCGGCGGGCAACAGGCGCACTCGTACCAAGGCAACCGGGAGCGGGGCGAGTCCTCGTCCGTGCCGTCGTGGCCCGTGCGCAGGTGCAGAGTGTTGGAGTAGAAGAACTCCGTCCCGGGCCGGGAGACGGACCCGGCGATGGTGTTCCAGAACACGCGCTCCATGGCGTCGGCATAACGGGCGCGCCCGGTAGCCAGCAGCAGCCGCCAGTTCCACTGGAAGCTGGCAATGGCGGCACAAGTCTCGGCATAGGCGCGATCGCTGGGCAGCTCGAAGGCGTCGCCTATCGACTCGTCCCGGTGACGGGAACCGTGCCCCCCTGTGATGTAGGTCTTGGTGGCAGTCAAGTCCTCCCAGATGGTCTCGGACGCCCCGAGGAGCCCTGGGTCGTGCGCCTCGACGGCGACATCGACGACGCCCGCCTGCAAGTAGAGCTCCCGCACGGCGTGACCCGTGGCCAGCGTCCGCTCCCGCACCGGTGCATGGTGCAAGAAGTACGACAAGGGGAAGCGGCGGTCGCCCAGGAGCCCCGAGGTGGGCAACGCCACGTCCGCCCGCCCCCGGAGGCCCACCTGGCGCTGGGCGAGGCGGAACGCCCGAGCGTCGCCGGTCAGGCGGTAGAACTCGACCAGGGCCGTTTCCACTTCGGGATGGCCGCACACGCCCACGAGCCGCCCGTCGCCGTCGTCCAGGGAGAAAGTCGCCAGCAGGTGCCCGAGGAGCTTGTCGGCCACCTCGAACAGCTCCGGGGCCCGGTCGGCCCGCCGGTTAGCCACCGCCGCCTGCAAGAGGTGGCCGGCACAGTAGAGCTCGTGGCCCCAGCGCAAGTCGTGCCAGGCCAGCTCGGGGTGCTGGCCCTGGAACCAGCTGTTCAGGTAGCCGTCCTGGCGCTGGGCCCGGCTTATGACCCCGGCGGCTTCACTGGCGAACTCCTCCACGCCGCCGGGAAGACCGCGACGGCTGTCCCATGCCACCGCCTCCAGGACTTTGTAGACGTCGGAGTCGGAAAAATGCAGGCCTCGGTGCTGCTCGGGGCTGGCGACGCCGGCGGCCACGCGTTCCAGGTTGGCCATGGCCCCCGAGCTGTAGAGGCGTTCGATGCAGTGCGGGAGCGTCCGGGCGCTGTTGCGCTGCTGCCAACGGCCCAGTTCGCCGGCGCCGGAGAGCACGACTTCGTCCGCGCCGAGGGGCCGCCAGCGGACCATGGCCCCCGCCGTCGGGCTCACCGGCCCGTCGCCGAGAGCTGCTGGGCCCGAGCGTCGACCCGGCTCCTGGGCAGCTGCATTGCCGCTTTGCCCCATGACCCCCTCTGTGTCCTCTAGCTGGCGCGACCATGCGCCGTCTTCCGCTGTTCCCCCAAACGGTGCGCTTGCGGGAGGTAACGCTACTCCCCACCATGGCGCCACGCAACGCTAGGATGCTACAACTTAGGCTATTAGTTGGGCAGAGACAGGGACCTGCGGATGCGAAAGCGCTTAGCCGTGACGGGCTCGCCGCCCTCCGGCGGGTACCCGGGAGGGCCGCCACCGTCCCGGCCCGCCACGCTCACCGAGGTGGCGCGCCGGGCCGGGGTGTCGCTCACCACCGCGTCCAAGGCCATAAACGGGCGGGAGCGCATCTCGGAGGCCACCCGTAAACGGGTACTGCGGGCGGCCCGGGACCTGTCGTACTCTCCCAACCTGGTGGCCAAGAGCTTGGCCAGCGGGCGGAGCAGCATCATCGGCGTGCTGCTGCGGGACCCGCTGGTCCACCGCTTCGCCATGCCCATCGTTATCGGGGCGCAATCGGTGCTCGAGCAGCGGGAGTTCTCGGCCATCATCGCCGACGCCCGCGGGGTCGAGAGCCGCCTGGCCGACCTGGCTGTCACCATGCGCCAGCGCCACGTGAACGGCCTGCTCGTGGTCGGCGACAACCAGGGCAAAACCCCGTCCATAACGGCCACAGCCAAGATCCCGTGCGTCTACGTCCACGGCCCCACCACCGACCAGCGAGACGTCGCCCACGTCGAAGACGACTTCACCGGGGCCTCACGGGTCGTCGACCACCTGGTCGAGCTGGGCCGGGCCCGCCTCGTCCATATCACCGGCCCGGCGAACTCGCCGGCCGTGCAGCAGCGCGTACTGGGGCTGACCCACGCCCTCAGCGCCCACGGCCTGCGCCTGGTCGGCAGCCCTCTCTACGGTCGCTGGTC
>JBKQUU010000086.1:0-17891 GCA_052325485.1 Acidimicrobiales bacterium
TCGCCGAGATCACCAACAAATGGCTGCGCCGGGGCACCCACCGAAGTGTAAAGGAACTGGCCGCCTCGATCACCCAATGGGTGGGTACCTGGAACGATGACCCCCGACCCTATGTGTGGCACAAGACCGCTGACGAGATCTTCGACAGCCTCGCATTTTATTGCCAACGGATCTTGGAATCAGGACACTAGGCTCTTTGGAGCATAATCCCTGGTAGATGGTGGTGGCGGGGCCAGATTTGGACTGGCAACCTCTGGGTTATGAGCCCGCTCAAAGCCATCTGAGTGCGTCTCGCCTGGTCCCTAAAATGCCTGCTGAACAGGACTTTCCTTCACACCTCCTCCCAGTCGATCCCCCGTCATCCCCTCTCATACCGGACGGTACGTTAGAAGATCCGTTAGAAGCCTCAGGTGGGCCATTCCGCTTGAGCGGTACCTCTGCCGGCCCGTCGTGAACCCATCTGTGGTCACGACAGCCCGCGGCCAGAGGTCGTGAACGGCCGCGACGAGCACTCACAGGGGGCACGTTCTGCTTGTGACATTCTGCGCGTCCGTTCTGGCGACAAGCCCGCCCGTATCGGGACGTAGGGTGCCTTCGAGAACCGTTATCTCGCCGGGTACGGGAGCGCCGCCATCGGGTCGGCGCCGCGACCCGATGGATCATTCGGTGTCCGATGCGGGAAGCCGGAGTTTTGCGCCGACGTGTGCTTGGTCGCAGAACGAAACGGCGGGCTGTGGCGCCATGTTCACGGTCAGCTTGAGGATGTCGCCGCGGCCGTAGTGGCCGACGGGGTCGAACTGGTGACGACTGGCTCTGGCTCGCGTCGCGTCAGCGTCGGCGTAGATGATGCCGGGTTCGCCGGTGAGGGGCCCGGCGAGCACGTTGCCATCGGGGCCGACGATCACGGTGTTCCCTTTTGATAGCCACTCGTCTGGGTCGGCGTAGAGGTCCTGACGTCCGGGGATGTCAGCGGGAAGGTCAGCGCAGCGTAGGCAGGAGGTAACACCGACGACGTATATGCGACCTTCTTTGGCGATGTGACGCATGGTGGCGACCCAAACGTCGGAGTTGTCCCAGGTGGGGGCGAGGTGGATGTCGACGCCCTGGGCGTAGAGGGCTGCGCGCGCCAGTGGCATGTAGTTCTCCCAGCAGATGAGCCCGCCCAGCCGGCCGAAAGGGGTCTCGATCGCGGCGAGGGTGCTGCCATCGCCCATGCCCCACACGAGTCGTTCACCGCCGGTCGCCACGAGCTTGCGGTGGCGGGCGGCCAAGCTCCCGTCCGGCGAGAAATGGAGGAGCGTGTTGTAGACCGTTGTGCTCCCAGTGTCGAGCTCGTCGACACCGACCGAAAGCCAGATCCCCAGCCTGCGGGCGGCGTCGGCCAGGGTGTCGGTCGCCGCGGATCCTACGACGACGGCCTGGTCGAGCAGCCGGGCGTAGAGTTCGGTGGCGTGGTGGTCCCACGGGCGGGTCCGCCACACCCAGTCCGGGTACCCGGGAACGAGCGCTTCGGGGAACGCCACGAGCCCAGCGCCTTCCGCGGCAGCCTGTTCGGCCAGGGCGACCACGGTCTCGATGGTCGCTTGCCGATCCAGCCACACAGGTGCCGCTTGTACCGCCGCAATCCTCACTGTCTTCATTGTTCCTCCCGGTCACTCGCTGTCTTCCCTGGGCGCCTCTCTCACTGAGTCGTCGTACGGCGCCGACGAGTAGCTGGCCAGGCCCGGCGAACCCATAGGCGCTCTCGAACTGGCGGGCGCTCGGGAGAGGGGGTCAGTTTTCGACCGTTGATAGGGGGTCATTATTGGGCCGGCGCCGACAGGTGATGGCACCTAGAAAACCCGGCACCACGCGCGGGCGAACTTCCAGGTTCCTCCGCTGAGGACACCAGGAGCAGGGCCGGGCAACGACCGGGTAGCCCCGCCGATCGGAGTGCTCAGCACGAGTTTGTGGCGTTCGCCGACAAATGGGACTTCTGCGACGCCACCTCGTTCTGGGCCAATCCTGCCTGCCGCCGTCGTCCAGGCTTGGCAAATGCGGCTCATACGCGTTCACGACGAGCCGAAGCTGGGCCTGAACGTCTGCCCGAACTCACCCTCGACAGCCCTACCAGCAGTAGCCATCAAGGTGGCGAGCTCACAGTCGTGCAGCATTACCCGGAACGGCGTCCGCTGGCAGCGCTGGACCTTTGCCTCTTGGCTCGCTCGGCATCATTTACGAGGGCTGTACCGCCTGCCAGACACCCCCGAAAGCCTGGGCCCCGGCTCCGTTGATGCGGGCGGGGTATGCCGGGGTGATGGTCCATAAGGAGGCGTCCTGGTTGAACATGTACAAGGGGTGACCCTCGAAAGTCACTTGGTGGGTGTCGTCAGGCCTCACGATAATCCCGAGCTGGTGTTGGTCAACTCCCGGTCCGGCCTCAGGGGACTTAGAGGTGAGGACGGGCGGCCAGGCCATAGCACACATCCCATGGCACGCGCTCTGGTGGCCTTTGTCCAGGCTAAAGGTGTACACGGGTACGCTCACTGGACCATAGCTGTTGCCGCCGGCGGCGACCTCCCCGGAAAGGCCGCTGCTCTCGGACGCAGCCAGCACCGTGGCAGAGATCCCGGTAGGTTTCCCGTTCTGATAGACGGGCGCGGTTACCTGCCCAATTATGGCCTGTCCGGGCGCGGGACGGCCTCCGCTCGGCCCGACCAGGTACCACACGCCCGGGGGGACGGTCACCGGGTCGTCCAGGTTTGCCCCGGTCGTTTGCCCGGGCGCGTCGTCGAAGAGGAACCGGTAGAGCGGTAGGCCCCCGTAGGTCACCTGCTGTACCGGCGTGCCGGTAAGGACGTCGGTGCGTGTCACTGTCCCGAGGAGGGCGGGGTTGACCCCGCGCCCGGCGACCGGGGCGCCGTCGGTCAGCAGCGCCGGCCAGAGCACGGTGTCACAAGGAGCTTTGAAAGGATTGGCAGTGGAATCGCTGCATGCGAACGGGGCGCCGGACGTGAGCGTGTGCAGCTTGTCGGTCGTGAGTATGTAGAGAGAGCAGCCCGAGTACGCACCCGAGCCGACGACTAGCACCGTGCCATAGGCGCTTGACGCCGCCGCTACGGTAGCAGGCCCGGTCGGGGCGGCGGTCACCTTGGCGGAGCAGGAAGGAGCCTGGGCGCTCACCGGCGAGCCGAGCTGCGGCACCACCATCACCAGTGCGAAGGTGAGCATTGCGACAGCAGCAGGAACTGCGAACACCCGCCTCAGCCAAGCCGGGACCGCCGCCGAGGCTGAGCTCGGCGACGTCGTTCGTAGAGATGAGCCTTCCGGTGGTGGCAGGAACCTTGGGATTAGGGCCTTTGATGATGTGCGCATGGTGGACACCTCGCATGTCGGAGTAGGGGTTGAGCACCCGTCCCGGGTAAACCCGATCGGCCGCAGGTCGTTGCGCCCGGCGGCCTTTCGGATTTCCTTTGGGGAAGGGCCTCATAGGCGCAAAATGTGCGCCTTTTGTTGTCGCTCACAGGCGTCTCGGGTCCTTCTGGATGGCCTCGAGCCTGTGAACACGAGCTACGGTACGAGCGTCGATAGGAGAGCACATGGGCAATCTCTGCCCATACTGCTAGGGGCGGTTACCTATGTTGGGCGTGGACGTCGGGTTTGCCCGGGATCGCTGGGACATGGTGGTCAAAGGCTTCTTCTCCGAGGTGGTCGAGTCAGCCCTAGCGGACGGTCCGCACAAACCGAGCGGCGAACTCGCTCACCCTACGTCCCGACCTCGCGGCCCGATCGGGTGGGCCAGCCCGTGAGGTAACCCGGACCATCACGAGGCCCATCCGAAAAGCACACTTCGGACTGTCGACACGACGCGCGGCATTTTCGCCTCATTCAATTAGTGCTTCCCTGAACGCGTAACTGCCCTTTCGTGCCAAATGATGGCGAGGAATATCGAGCATTTCGTACCGTTCGAAAAGGCCCGGTCCAAGGCTGTGCCCGCGGCGCGACGACTGCGCCGGTCGACTCGGAAGTGGCATGCAGCGGTGCTCTCCGCTTGGCCCTGGTGGCTGGGACGGTGCTTTGCCTGGCGGACTGGGTTTCGGTCGAGGACCTCGGGTTCTGGCCAGCATCGGCACTGACCCCAACAGCATGGTCCCACGAGCCTGTTGTCCGGGGCGGGTTTATCGCGCTATCACCGGGGCGCCGCCTACCGCGAACCGGAGCACTGGCGACACGGGCGGTCCCCTTCCCGGTCCGCTCCCAGCTCAGGAGATGCCCACAGCAATCCCGAGCGTTGTGGCGGTGACCCGGGCGTCGGCGCGGGTCTTGGCCCCCAGCTTGCGGAGGATGGCTTCGACGTGGTGGTCGACGGTCCGCACGGAGACCACGAGGCGGTCGGCGATCTGGCCGTTCTGCAAGCCCTCGTTCACCAATGCCAGCACCTCCAGCTCACGGGCCGTGAGCCCGTACCGGTTCTGGCGGGTGGTAGGACGGGGGCCGCGCGGCACCGACATCACGCCTTGGTCGCGCAGTCGTCGGGCCACGATCGCCGCAGCCGGGCGGGCCTCGAGCACCAGCAGCTCCTCCAAGGCCAGCCGCAGCCCCGCCTCGTCGTCGGCGTCGGCCAGGCAGAGGGCGGCCTCGTAGGGGCAACCGGCCTCAACCCACGATGCCCGGGCAGCATCCCAGGAATTGGCGAGCTGGAGACCGTGCAGCGAAGTCGCTACGACCGGCTCTTGCAGCCCCAGGCTGGCACGGTGCCGCCAGACGCCCAGCTCATCGGCTAGGGCCGGAGAGCATCTCAACGCCAACGCCAAGGCCGGCTCCGTCGCCGAAGCGACGCCATCAGGGTCGCGCCCGAGCCAAGCGGCTTCGGCGCGGGCTGAAGCCACGGGGCCAAGCCGACTGAGTTCACCCGTTGGTTGGGCCAAGTCCCACGCCTCGTCGAGCAGAGGCCGATGACCGGGGTCCCCCCGCCTGGCCCGGACGAGCCCCAGGACAGTCAGGGCGGTGATGCGCGGGCTTATCGACGTCCGGGGGATCCTCAAGACCATGTCGGCCGTCTCTGCCGCCTGTGCCCAGCGACCTTGAACAAGGTAAAGGCGCGCCCGGTACGAAAGCAGGTAAAGCCGGAACAGTTCGAGCCCGTGGTCGCTGCAGTACTCAAGACCTTTGGCCAGTTGGTCTGCGGCCACGTCATAGCGCCGCACGTCCAGAGCATTACTCGCGAGCGCGATGTAGGTGACCCCTACCTCTTCAACCAGGTTAGCCCGCTTCGCGTCCCCGAGGACCTGCTCCATCGCCTCCAACCCACCGTCGGGGAGCCCGAACGCGAGGAACCTCTTGGCCTCGAGGGCGGTCCCGGTGTCCCCGAGGTCCTCAGCGAGCTGCAGGGCGCGCTCGCCCCATTCCGCACCTGCCGCCCACCCCTCGGTTCCGCCGATGCTGCTCGCCAGCCTCGCGTACGCCTCTGCCAGCTCGCGACTGGCTGGGAGCCGCTCGAGCACGGCGACCGCTTCGCGAGAGGCCTGCCTCGACTCCCCCGTCCGTCCTGGGCACCAGAGGATCGAGGCAAGGCGCCGCAGCGTGCGGCCTTCTCCGAGCTTGTCGCCGAGGGCACGACGGCACTCGAGCGCCTCCTCGAGGGCGGCTATCGCCTCGTCGCTTTGGTCGGTCAGGTAGCACTCCTGTGAACGTCGCTCCAGCACGTCGGCGCGCTGGTCGAGCGGTAGCCCGGCCCCGGACCTGAGGACGCGCCCGTACTGGGCGGCGGCCTCCCGGTGAGCGCCCATGGAGCTTGCTCGCTCCGCGGCGGGCAGGGCGAAGTGGAAGACAGCATCGCTGTCCCCGGCCGCCTCGGCATGATGGGCCAGGCGAGCAAAGTCCAAAGCGTGGCCCGGCCGGCCAGAGATGGCGGCCAGAGCTTGACGGTGCAGACGAACTTTGCTGACGGGGCCGATCGAGCTCTCCAGGCTTAGCCGGGCGAGCTCGTGCCGGAAAACCACCCCGTCGCCGTCCACCACCAGCATGCCGGCGCTGACGCACTCGTCGACGGCCCCGACGGCGGCGCCCGCCAGCGCCCCCAGCAGCCACAGCTCGGCTCGTTGGGGCACCACCGCCGCCGCCTCGAGGAGCGCGCGAGCATTGGGGCTCAGCCGCATGGCGCGGGCCAGCACGGCGTCCTTCACCGTGGCTGGGATCTCTTCGCTCGCGCCGGCCAGGACTTCTACCACGAAGAACGGGTTGCCGCCGGTCTTGTCGTACAGCTCTCGGCCGTCCACGCGGTGCGGCGCCGCCAGTTGGCGCACCGCGTCGGCTGAAAGAGGTGCCAATTTCAGCCTTCGGACGCCTGCTGTTGCCAGCTCACCCAGGACTCTCCGAAGTGGGTGGGCGTTCTCAAGCGCATCGTCGCGGTAGGTCCCGACCACCAAGGCCGGCGTGGCCTCGGCCCGGCGCACGAGCAGGGTGAAGACGTCGAGGGTCGCCTCGTCGGCAAAGTGGAGGTCCTCCAGGACCAACAACGTCGGCGGTGGCGAACGAAGCTCTCGGGCCAAGGCCAGCGCCACTTGGTGCGGGTTTGCGCCCCGTGCCAAGGCGGCCCCGAGCTCGCCCCCGGTCCCCTCGGCGATCGCGAACAGCGGCCCGTAAGGACGCGGCGCGAAGAGAGGGTCGCAGGTACCCCACAGCACCGCCTGCGCCTGGGCTACTCGGTCACGAAACGAACGCAGGACGGCGGTCTTGCCCACACCTGCTTCACCGCAGACCACGACCACGGCGCCCCGCCCACCGCGTCCCACCGAGGCCAGCGCCTCGGTCAGCACTGCCAACTGGCCCGTTCGCTCGAGCAGCTCGTCCGGCCGGCCCGGTACGGCGGCGACGACAGCAGCTTGGGACATGCCCAATGGTGCACCCGGACGGGCTGCGTTTCAACTGTGGCCACAGCTGCCCCCACGATCAGGCAGTGCACCCGCGGATGGGAAAATAGCTGCTCGCCGGGACAATACGCCCCCGGGAGCCGAGGCTCGCCCAAAACGACCGGTCCCAAAAATGGGCAACCCCGGAGCCCAATCTGGGTAGCGCGTGCCCATGCCGGTCAACTGCGCCGCCTTAGCATTGGTGGGTAGTACGGGACCGCCGCTAGGAGGCCAACATGCCGAGGTACCTCGTTGAGCGCAGCTTCACCGATGGGCTGCACATCCCCATGGACGCCATCGGGGCCAAGACTTGCGCCGAAGTTGTCGGCACCAACCTCGATTACGGTGTCACCTGGGTCCACTCCTACGTAACGCCCGACAAGACCAAGACCTACTGCATCTACGACGCGCCCAGCCCCGAAGCCGTCCGCCAGAGCGCCACGGCAAACAACCTCCCGGTCGACTGGATCACCGAGGTCAGGGTCCTGGACCCCTACTTCTACTCCTAGCGCTGGGTAGCGTGCCCTGGACCCGGCCTACTGGCAGCGCGTAGCGACGTAGTTACCAGGGCAACAGCGGGCACTCCCACCCGCGGTCGCCGCCTGAGCCCTCGGGCCCTCCGTGGCACCAGGAAGAGACCAATAACAGTTCGGCTGGGACCACCGAGGTCACTCTCTCGGTGTCTTGCTTAGGGCCGGCCCGGGTCGCGCACGGGGAGGGCTGAAGGACGTTATTCCGAGTTGTGGCGTAGGTGTTCAAGCTTGCCGCGCTACTTCGGTTAACAGGGGCACTTACCGTGCGCCCGATAACGTTCGACGACTGGCGTCTCACTGGTTTTACCCCTAGGTGCCGCACAGAACAACGGCAATCCTGTGAGGAGGGGCCGCGCCCGGTTCGGCGATCCCGAGCACCTCGTGCATGGGCGGCGACCTGGCCGGTACGGCGCAGAATGTCGGCGCCAGCGTAGGGTCACATGGCGCCGATAGATTAGGAAGGGTGACTTCCGCCGCCGATGCCATCCTTCACGAGGCTCTGGAGCTATCGCCCGAGGACCGAGCCGACGTCGCAGCCGAGCTACTTGCCAGCCTCGAACCGGCTGACGATCCCGAGATGGTTCGCACGCTGTGGGCGCAGGAGCTTGAGGAGCGGGCCAGGAGCGTCCTGTCGGGTAAGTCTCCGGGTGAGGACTGGGCAATCGTCCGCCAGCGTCTCGCCGACGAGCTGGCTCGGTGAGTTTGAGGGCCCGGTTCGGGCCCGAGGCCGTAGCTGAGCTCAGCGAAGCCGTGCGATGGTACGAGCAACGTCGTGGAGGGACTTGGGCTCGCTTTCCTAGCGGCTGTTCAGGACGGGGTCGACGCGATCGCTCGCTGGCCCCAGTCGGGCTCGCCGGTGCCCGAGGTTGAAGGACTCGTCATTCGGCGACGCCGAGTTGACCGCTTCCTCGAACCGCCTAGCGTTAGCTGGGCGTTGCACATCGGGGTTATGAACGCCGTTCGGGAGCTCGGCCTCGCTGCACCCCCAGTCCGTCACCTCGCCTCTGTGGACAACCTTTACGTTGTTCAGAGCGTGGTCCGCTTCTCGGGTCTGTCAGTTCAAGCGATCGCGAACGGGGCCAGTTGAAACGGTCATTCTCTCACCTCCTCAGCGTGGCCACCCGAACGTCCCTTCGCCCGGTCCCCTCGGCATAGACCTCCCCACTGATCACGGTCCGTACCGGCGAGTACTGCTCCGTGTCAGCCCGTGTCGTTAGAACCCGTTAGAAGTTCCGTTAGAGGAGGCGAGACAAAGAAGAAACCCCGGCCGAGCACCGCTCTGACCAGGGCTTTTGTGGTGGCGGGGGCACGATTAACGCGTTAGCTCCAACCGCCGCCGTCAGCGCGGAAGCTGTCCTCGTGCTCCAGTGATCCGGCTTTGCCGAGCGCCGGCCAAGCCACGCTGAGTTCGCGCGGGCCGCAAGCGCTGAGCCTGGCATTGTTGAACGCATGGCCACGAGCGCGCCTGACCCACTGGACGACGTCAGGCGCATGATCGACGAGCCGGGCCTCACAGCGCTCGGCTACGAGGTTCAGATCGAGCTGAGTGTCGACGGGGGACGTGTGCTCGTTACCTTGAGGCACCCCTTGAGAGGGAACAGCGACTGGGGCTGGGCATCGCTCGATCTCCGGCCAGCTTCGCTCGAGCAGCTGGCCGCCAAGGTCACCGAGTGACCCGACACTCATGTGGTCCGCGCAGCCCGAGCCGTGAGGCCCGAGGTGGTCCCGGTCCTCAGCGCCCTACGTCACGCCGAGATCATGGCGCTGCTGAAGCACGGCCACCGCCATTTCCAAGCTGGGTACAACGCGGCGGTCGCTGCCATCACGGACGTCGCGCTTTTCCTCAACGAAGGGGCAGGGATCTTGAACGAACAGGAGGTCGGGTGGCTACTCAAGGCCTTCGAGTCTGATCGAGAAGAACTGTCGGCGCACTTTGAGCACCGGCGGCCGAAAGCTCCCCGGTGACCAGGAAGCGGGCTCAGACCTTGGCCGCGTGCGCCAGTGCAGCAAAGTACCCAGTCCCCCTGCCGACAGTCGTTTGGACTGCCCTACGCGGACCCGAAACGGACCTTCGTCCTCGCGCACGTGGCGGGGGAACTCCCTACAGAGCTCAGGCGTGGACTGCGCGAACGGAGGGTGACGGGATGGGCCGTCCGGTCGAACGGGCCGCCTCTAACCACGCTTCGATCGCTACCTCGACTTCCGAGACGGCTTCGTGGGCAGTATCGCCCGTGGCAGAGCAATACTCGAGGTCCGGTACGTCGGCCACCCAGGCGTCGTCCTCGTCGCTCCAGAACACGTTGATCGGGTACACCGCAGCCATCACTCGTCCTCCTCGATGCTGAGATCGTACCGGCGGACGAGAGCAACCAACTGCCGCAGTTGGTAGGGCTTCGCTTGGCCACCCCGGTCTTGAAGGTTGAGCTGCTCGGGAATGCCGGCGCGGCCGAAGACGTGGTGGCTGCCGCTCACCCGCAGCTCCTCGAAGCCGATCGCCTCCAACAGCCTTTGGGCGTCGACAAAAGCGACGTTGGTGACGGCGCCAGCCAGGAGGCGTGCAAGGAGGGTTTTAGGCTTCACAGGCCAACACGGTAGACGTCCGCTGTGACGACGAGCTGAACCTCGCGCAGACGCTCGATCTCTACGCCGTTCGAACCCCCAGGGGCTCCTTGAGCGAAGGCCGCTGACCTGCGAACTGTCTCCGTCAACCCAGGTGGCGGTGGGAGGACTCGAACTAGCCATGTTGGCCCGTGCGGTCCGTGTCGGCGCATCCGGCCTGAACAGGGCTTTTGCCATCGGTGGCGGGGCCAGCGTGATGTTCCGTTCCGGCCCGTTATGGGGCGTTTGTGATCACGCTGTGATCAGCGAGCCCAAACCCTGGCGGACAGCACCACTTTGCGGAGGCAGGTAGCCGTCCTCAGCTGTTTCAGGGCGCTCGCAACCTTGCTGCACGCCCCCTCGTAGCGGCTAGCTCTTGGTCAGAGCTTCGTGAGGCGAGGCGATCAGCAGGACGCGAGGGCGACATCGACCGGCTACCCGTAGGCGAACGACTCGAACTCAACAGAGCGACGCGCCGCCTCCTGTATGCCTAGGCCCAGGGAGGTCCGCCCGTGGCGTCGTCGGCGATCCCCCACGTAACACCGCCGTCGTGGCTGTAGAAGATCACGCCGCTGGAATTGTGGGACTGCCCAACAGCTAGGCACATGCCACCCCGGTCACACGTCAGCGCCCGGATTTCCGCTCCCCGTGCTAAACCCGCCAGGCTTCGGCCGGAGGCGTCTACCGTCCACTGCTTGCCTTGGTCGGCACTGAGGAGAGCCGGTGAGTACATCGGCCCCAGCGACAAGTCCGGTGAAGCGAAAGCCACGCACAACCGAGCTGAGCACGCCACCATGGGGACGCCGAGGTACTCCAGGTGCTGTCCGTGCGCCAGGGTAGGGAACTTCGACGGAGTCCAGGTATGGCCCCCATCAGCGGTGACGTAAGAAGCGATGTCGTCGGGGGGGTACGGGTTGGCTCGCGTCGCCTTGACCGCTTGCAGGGCGGACATGACGCACGCGCTCGTGCTGGTGCACGCCAGGTAGGAGGAAGCAAAGCCCACCGCCAGCTCAGGGTTAAGTCGTGCCAGGCGGCGCCAGCTGAGGCCGCCGTCGGTGCTCAAGAGTATTGCCGGTTCTTGGACGCGACCCGTTGTCGAGGCCAGAGCGATACAGTCACTCGCGGTGGGACAGCTCGTCGTAGCTACCGACCACTGCCCCGGTGGCAACTGAGCCTTTTCCCATCGGCGGCCGCCGCTCTGGGTCACCAGTATCGGCGTGGGTGTCGTCGCATGCGCTCCAATGCGAAAGAAACCGACGAGAAGGCATCGGCGGGCAGCGAAGCAGTCGGCTTGTGACGTCAGGTTGCCCAGTTGCTCGACGGGCAGCCCGCGAACATCGGACCAATAGCGCCCCCCGTCGCTCGTCAGCACCGGCGTTGCTGGCCCGCCACCAGCCAGACAGGAGGAACGGCCCCAACAGGAGAGGCTGGTGTAAGGAGGAGAGGGGTCAGCCGCGAATGGCGAAGCCACCGTCTGGACGTTGACGTCGCGCCAGGTGGTACCACCGTCGGTGCTGACACTCCACACAGACCCCCCAAAGAGGGGCTGGCCCCACGCAATGCAGTAGGCGGGGGTAGGGCACGAGGCCGCGGTATATGACTGCACGGCCCCAGGCTTGGCTCGCGGGTCCGCCGTCCAGAATCCCGAGGCGGCCAGCGTGCTCCCGGTACCGATGAGCGGTGTATTCGCCGGGACCGAGGCCAAGTCCGCCGTGCTTGCCGTCACCGACAGCACAGCTAGGGCGGCCAATGCCGCGCCGGCCATCCGGACGCTGCGCCACTGCCGCTGCACGATAACGGTTATGCCGGTGGCCAGCAGCAAAAGACCAAGTAAGACCACAACGGCACGGCTAACCAAAACCCCGTCACCTGACTGCGAGGAGGCTCCGGCGGCGACGACCACTCCGATCCCGGCCAGGCCGGCGACGAGACCGGCGAACTGAACGACCCCACGGTCGAGAGCCCTCCCGGCAGTGAGAGCCCTACGACCGCCGGAAAGTACGAGAACAACAGCGGTGGCGAAGATAGCCCCGCCGATCAACAGTGGCCCAAGGAACAACAGGGCCCGCACGACGTGAAGGCGCAGGTTGACGTCCACGACCACCCCTTGGGACCACGCGCTGTCGTAGCGGCCCGGTGCCACGACCATCTCGTAGAGGGTGAACCCGATGAGGCCCATCAGGGCCAGCAGGAAGGCGGTGCTCGCCACCACTACGATGTCTCGGGCAAAACGGACGAACCCAATGGCGCTGCGCTGACGCCAGGAGACGGAACCCGCGGGGACGTCCGGTTCGCAGAACTCAGCCACTACCTCTGTAACGGCACGTCGGCCAGGAGAATTGAACGGTGCACTGAGGCCCCCGGTGACGAGGAGGCGCTTTTGGAGCTAGCGGCGTACTGTGCTCGGCATGGCGTTTGATGAAGCCTGGGCAGAGATGACGCTCAGTGAGCTAGCGCAGCGCGGAGTAGCCGTCGAGCCTGGGTTAACGACCTCGGAGTTGACCCGGGTCGAGGCGGTGGCGAGGCGAACGTGCCACCCGAGCTCAAGCTGCTTTGGGCCGTTGGTGTCCCCATGGGTAACAGTTGGCCGAAATGGCGATCAGACGACCTGTTCGCCCACCACCATTCCGGCGGCTTCGACCTCGCCGGCGACGACCCGGGTGGCCCTGGCCCGGAGAGCAAGCTGGTCGACGGTGGCGTGGTCGGCGGCCATGACCACGACGGAGCGGCCCGCCCGCCGGGCGTCGGCCCAGGCCTGGTGGGCGGCGTCCAGGGCCTGCTCGCGCCCGCCAGCCCGCACGCGGCCCCGGGCCTGGTACTCGGCCAGCACCGAGGTGTCCCGGTCCCGCAGGCGCCGGGTGGCCTCGGCCTCCCAGGGGTCGCTGAAACGCCGGACGGTGCTGAGCTCGGCCGTCTTGGCGTCAGCCACGAGGAGGCGGAACAACCCCCCGGCCTCGACGGCACCCAGTTGGTGGTGGTCCCCGACCAGCACCAATTTTCCCCCGGCCCCTTGGACCAGGTCCACCAGCTTGGCCAAGTCGGCGGTCGAGACCATGGACGCTTCGTCGCTGACGACGACCTCGCCTCGGCCCAGAGCTCCCCGGCCTCGGCCAGCGTCGAGCAGGAACTTGGCCAAGGTCTCGGAGCTGATACCGGCTTGTTCGGTGAGCACCCCGGCGGCGACGGCGGAAGGGACCACCCCCCGGACGGCTACACCGGCCGCCTCCCACGCCACCCGCGCCGCGGCCAGGCTCCGGGACTTGCCCGAACCGGCCGGGCCGACCACCACAGCCACCCGCTCGCACCCCTGGCAGAGGCGGCGCACGGCTTCGGCCTGGTCGTCCCCCAGGCCCGCCTCATTAATAGCGGCCTTCACGGTGGTCTCGGCCACCGTTCCGACCTGGGCGTCCCGGCCGGCCTCAGTGACCTCCAAGACGGCTTGTTCAGCTCGAAGCGCGCGCCAGGTGCTGTAGCGAGCGGCCCCATGGCGTCGTGTGGGGCTTAGCCCGTCCCGGCGGCGCAAGACATCAGGCACAGCGGCGAGGCCTTGAGCACCCAGGCAGACGACATCAGGCTCGGCCAGTAGCTCGTCGCTGGCGGCGTCGACCAGGCGGCGGACCGCCTCGGCGTTGTCGGCAACCGAAGGCGCCACGCGCACGGCCAGCGCCTCGACGATGGCGGCCCGGCCCCAGGTCGAGTGCCCCCGCTCCAGGGCCTCGAGGACCTCGGCCACGAAGGCCGCCACCGACGTGCCCGCCGCGGCGCTGCGGCGGGGCAGGTTGGTGCTCCGAGCCGGCGGCAGGGCGACGGACAGCCAGCGGTCCGGGTCATGGCCGGCCTCGGTGGCCTCCCGGCGCCACCGAGCCCGGAGCTCTTCGGTCGTCTCCCCACCCTCGACCTTGGCCGCCCGGGACCGGTAGGCGGCCAACTGGAACAGGGCAGCCCGCTCCCCGCCGCCCAGGGAGCGGCCCAGCATTGCTTCCTTGGCCCCGACCATCTGGGCAGCCCGCGCTTCGACCTGGGCGCGTCGGGAGGAGAAGTGCTCGACTAGGCCGGCCGGCACGCCGGCGACCTCGGCCGCCCCGTCGGCGCCGACCTCGCCCCAGCCCACGCCGAGCCGGGCCGACAGCTCGGCCCGCAGGCCGGCTTTGTAGATGAGCCCGGCCGCCTTTTGTACCTCGAACAGCTCGCGGCCGTCCAGGGCCAGCCAATGGCCGTCGCTACTAGCCCGGATTTTCGCGGCCAACAGGACGTGAGTGTGCAACTGGGGGTCGCCCGCTCTCGACGTTCGGTGGGTGAAGGCCGCCGCCACGTAGCCGTCGGTGTCGGCCTGGACCAGGCCGGCCCGGCCCCGGCGAGTAAAGCCGGCGTGGTCTTGAAGGAACTCCAAAGCGGCACCGACGGCGGCATCCTGGGCCGCCTGCACCTCCCCCGTTACGGCTTCGTCGGCCAGCGCCCACAGCACCGAGACCGATTTGGGCGGCGAGAACGAAAGGGCGTAACCCGCCACCTGGCCCACCCCGCCCTGCCCGGCTTTACAGTTCGCGTCCGCGCTGTCACCGCCGAACGGGCGGCCCAGGGCCTCACCGGTCTCGGGGTGGCGTCCCTGCCCGAAAAGCCGGGACATCTCCTCGGGGCCGACCGGGCCGGACAGCCCGAGGGCCTCGGCCCCCCGCCCAACCCAGCGGCCGGGCTCCTCTTCGTGGCCGGCGAAGTAGTCCTCCCGGCCGAGAGCGACCTCCTCGGCGTAGTAGCGCCACCCGTCGGGGGCCATCTTGGCCAGGCCCATCATCGCCGGCCGCCTTCCACCGGGCCGGGCTGCCCGGCACCTTCGGGTGCAGAGGTGTCTCCTTGGATTTGGGACTGAAAGAAGGTGAGAGGAGAGGGGTCCGCGGTGGAGGTGGCGACGCCGTTGGGAGAGGTACGGCAAGGAGAGACGACGGTTGTGGCGGCTGCCCAGGTGGTGGGAGAAGCGAGAGGGACAAGCCAAAGGGTTGGGGTGGCGCTGATGAGCGGCGGACGTGTAGCGGGGGTTGGGCCGACAGCGTTGGGGCGAGAGGGACCCGAGGAATGGTGAGGGCTGAGCCCGTCGTGGTTGTGAGTGGCGAGGCAGGAGAAGGTGACGGGGTAGAGGTCCTGGAGGTGGCGGGCGCAAAGGTTGTCGAGGTGCGGCGGCGCGATCGTTGAAGAGTGGGCGGGGCCCCAGCCGTGTGGTCTTGAGGACTGGGTGTCTTTCTGAGGCTTCACACCCTCCGGGGCGGAGGTGGCGAAGTTTTCCTGGGGCGGCGATGCGTGGGCGTGGTCGCCACGGCGGCGCGTCGGCGCGAACAACGCGGCGGAGCCATACGCGGGTGACCGGGTAGTCCGGCCGGGTTCAAGAGGCCTCACACCCCCCGGGGCGGAGGTGGCGATGTTCTGCGGCCGTTCTGGCCGCGGCGGCAGGGCGGCGCGAGCCAGATGAAAGGGCCTCTTTCCAACCGGGGGCCCGGTGGCGGTCAACCGGACCCGGCGGCCTTCGGTCTGGGAGTTGGCCCCGTCACAGGGTCCCCGGCCCTCGTCGACCTTCCAACAGCACTGCCGCCCGCGGCACTCAACTCGTCCACCGGCGCCACGTTCCTGCAGCTCAGCGAGCGCGCGCGGCGACTTCGCCAGCTCGGCCCCTGCAGATAGAGACCCCGACGGCCGGGGCCTCCACGAGCGAGGTGAGACACGCAATGGCCAAGGCAGACCTGCCTCGACCAGCACCAGTCGGTCAAGCAATCCGGTCGGTGCCTCGCGTTACGCTTCAGGGCCGAGGCGAGACGCCGCAGCTTCACTTGGTCGCCGAGGACGACCCCGTTGTAACCCCAGAGGCGGCCGCGGTGCTGGCCCGCATAGTGAAGAGCCTTAGGGCTAGGAAGGGAGGCTCACCGACATGATGATGAGCCTGGGCGAGCGCAAACGGGCACGGCTGCGCGTCGCCGGACGCGACGCACACCGCAACCGAGGGGGCTCAGCCATTGTCCACGCCCGGACCACCATCGTCGAAGGTGACGGCTGGCTGTCCGGGGCACCGCTCCTACAAACTGGTCGACCCGAAGACGGGAGCTCTCGTCCATGACCGAGCTGTTCGCCGCTTATCTGCGCACCAGCACCGAGGACCGCCAGTCGCCCGAGGACTCGAAGCGCTGGCAGCTTGCCCTGGCCGACCAACTGATCCGACCTCATGGTGGCGCCATTACGGCCGTCTACCACGACATCGACGTGAGCCGCTCCGTCCCGTGGTCTCGCCGGCCCGAGGCAATGCGCCTCTTGGCCGAACTCCCCGACCGAAGTCGCGGGTGGCAGCGCCTTGTCATCGGCGAGCCCCAGCGGGCCTTTTCAGGGGCGCAGTTCCAGCTCGTCTTCCCCGTCCTGTGCCACTACGGCGTCGAGCTGTGGGTGCCCGAGATCGGCGGGGCGGTCGACCCCGACAGCGAGGCCCACGATCTGGTGATGAGCCTGTTCGGCGGGTTGTCCAAGGCCGAACGTCGCCGCATCCAGCACCGCACGAGGGCCGCCGTCCTGGCACTGGCCGTCCACGGGCGCTGGCTCGGAGGCCGGCCCAACTACGGTTACCGCCTCGTCGACACCGACCTGCCTCACCCCAACCGGGCCAAAGCCTCGGCCGGCGCACACCTAAGGACTCTCGAGCCCGAACCGGAAACTGCGCCCGTCGTTCGGAAGATCTTCGAGCTGTCTGACGCCGGGGTTGGCTTCCGTTCGATCGCACAGAAACTGGAAGCTGACGGCATCCCCAGCCCCGGGGAGACCGGGCCGCTCCGCCATCCCCGTTCGGCGGGGGTCTGGGGCGGCTCGGCGGTAAGGGCGATCCTGGTAAACCCGCGCTACCTCGGCCACCAGGTCGCCGGGCGCCAGCGCCGTCACGACGAGCTGCTCGACGCCCATGACCCGGCTCTCGGCACCGTCTCGCGGCAGCACTGGCAGGACCGCGAGGCCTGGGCATGGTCGGAAGAGCTGTCCTGGCCCGCCCTCGTCCCCGTTGAGCTGTGGGAGAGGGTCAACAAGCGCCTCAAGAACACTTATGGCAGCGCTCGGCGGCGGCCGCGGGCGCAAGCGGGCAAGTACCTGTTGACCGGGTTGCTTCGGTGCGGGCACTGCGGCAAGGCCATGTTCGGCAACACGGCGAAGGGCAAGGCTTATTACCGCTGTGCCGCGACCAGGCCCGACTACGCCGCGCCCGCGGTGCCCGGGCACCCGCCCACCTACATGGTCCGGGAGGAGCGTGTGCTTTCCGCTCTCGACGCGTGGCTAGGAACGCTTACGGAACCCGACCGCATCGACTCGACGGTCGCCGCCATCGTCGGCGCGGACAAAAAGACAAGTCCCGAGCCGCCCGTAGTCAACCAGGCACATCAGCATGAGCGGCGTCTCCAGGCGGAGCTAGAGCGCGTGCTCGCCGCCCTCCGAGCCGGTATGGACCCCGCGCTGGCGGCCGCTGAGACCCGCAAGATCCAAGCCGACATCGTGGCGGCGCGCGCCGTGATCGACGACTGGCGGAGATCGTGCGAGCATCCCGGCCTGCTGGCCGAAGCCGACGTGCGCGCCGTGCTTAGCGAAGCCGGAGGGCTCATAGGCCTCTTGGGAGAGGCGGACCGTAAGGAGCGCGCTTCCCTCTACCAGGCGCTTGGCCTCAGCCTCCGTTACGAAAAAGAAGCCCCAACCGGGCGGGAACTTGTCCGAGCACGGTTGGAGCTAACTCGTGAGGTCTTTACGTTTGAGCCTGAGCTGCTCGTTTGTCGTCTGAAAACGACGCTGGTCACAGACTAAGCGTCAGGTGCCCACGGTTTCTCCACAGGGCTCAGCCTGTCGGGCGCCTCGGGCGAGCCCG
>JBKQUU010000087.1:0-5178 GCA_052325485.1 Acidimicrobiales bacterium
CCACGATGGCCACCGTCTGGCCCGGCTCGACAGTGAGGGAAAGATCCTCGATGAGAGAGGCGTCGGGGACGTAACGGAACGACACGTGCTCAAAGTCCACCCGCCCCCGGGCCGTCTCCAGGACCTCGGGGCGCTCGGGGTCGGGGCCCTGTTCGGGTTCGTCGAGGAGGGCAAAAACCCGCTCGGCCGAAGCGACCCCCGATTGCAGCAGGTTGGCCATGCTCGCCACCTGGGTGAGGGGCTGGGTGAACTGGCGTGAGTACTGGATAAACGCCTGTACGTCGCCCAGTGAGAGCTGCCCGGAAGCCACCCGCAGGCCACCCACCACGGCCACCAGGACATAATTGATATTGCCGATGAAGGACATGGCGGGCTGGATGAGGCCGGACACGAACTGAGCCTTGAAACTCGACGAGTACAGCGCTTCGTTATGCTCGGCAAAGGTTTCTTCCGCCTCCTGGGCGTGCCCGAAGACGCGCACCAGGGCGTGACCGGTGTACATCTCCTCGATGTGGCCGTTGAGCTTCCCAGTGGTCGTCCACTGCTTGACGAAGTTGGGTTGCGAGCGCTTGCCGATCTGGGTGGCGACGACGGCCGAGGCGGGCACGGTCACCAGGGCGATCGCGGCCAGGAGGGGGGAAATGAGGAACATCATGATGAGGACGCCGACGATCGTCAGCAACGACGTCACGACCTGGCTCAGGGTTTGCTGGAGGGTCTGGGAAATATTGTCGATGTCGTTGGTGGCACGGCTCAATATCTCGCCCAGCGGTTGGCCGTCGAAATAGCGCAGCGGCAGGCGGGACAGTTTGGCCTGCACCTTCTGGCGCAGCCGGAAGACCGAACGCTGCACGGCCACGGTGAGCAGCCGCCCTTGCATCAGGCTACCCAACGCGGAGGCGAGGTAGATCACGAGCACCAGCAGCAGGACTTGGCCGACATGGCCGAAGTCGACCCCCCGGCCGGGCGCCAGGTTCATCGAAGCGAGCATGGAGGCGAGCGTGCCGTGCCCCTCGTGGCGCAACCGGGCCACCATTTCAGCTTTGGACACCCCAGCTGGGAGTTTTTTGGAGATGACACCGGAGAAGATCAGGTTGGTGGCGTCGCCCAGCAGCCGGGGCCCCAGCACCGAAAGGCCGACGCTGGCCGCGCCGAGCCCCATGGTGAAGCTGATCAGCGAGCGCTCGGGGCGGAGCTCACCGAGCAGGCGCCGGGCCGAAGGGCCGAAATTGAGGGACTTTTCGACCGGCCCCCCGCCGCCCATGAGGCCGCGCCCGCCGAAACCGCCGCTGCCCGGCCCCCGGCGGACGGCCATGGCGCTCACGCCGCCTCCTCCTCGGTCAGCTGGGAAAGGACGATCTCACGATAAGTCGGGTTGGTCGCCATCAGTTGTTCGTGGCTGCCCGTCCCCACCACCTCGCCCTGGTCCAGGACGATTATCTGGTCGGCGTGGCGGATGGTGCTGACGCGTTGGGCGACGATCACGACGGTGGCGCCGGCCGTGTCCCGGGCCAAAGCGGCCCGCAGGGCGGCGTCAGTCCCGTAGTCGAGGGCAGAGAACGAGTCATCGAAAAGGTAAATGGCGGGACGGTGCACGAGCGCCCGGGCGATGGCCAGCCGCTGGCGCTGCCCGCCCGAGACGTTGGTGCCCCCCTGGGTGATCTCGGCCTCGAGCTGGCCCGGCATCTGCTCCACGAACGAACGGGCCTGGGCGATCTCGAGGGCTTTCCACAGTTCCTCGTCGGTGGCGTCGCGCCCGCCGTAGCGAAGGTTGGAGGCCACGGTGCCGGAGAAAAGGTACGGTCGCTGCGGTACCAGGCCGATCAGGCCCGACAACGTCGACGGCCCGAGGCGGCGCACGTCGACCCCCTCGAGCAGCACTTCACCGGCCGTGGCATCGAAAAGCCGGGTCATCAAGTTGAGCAACGTCGTCTTTCCGCTGCCCGTGCTGCCGATCACTGCCGTGGTGCCTCCCGGCCCCGCCACCAGGTTGATGCCCCGCAGCACCTGCGCCTCCGCCCCCGGGTAGTGGAACTCGACGTCCCGCAGTTCGATGCGGCCCTCGACTCTTTGGGGGACGATCGGGTCGACCGGGGGCAGGACGCTGGTCGGGGTGCCGAGGACCTCCTCGATGCGCTCGGCGCAGGCGTCGGCCCGGGGCACCAGGAGGAACATGAAGGTCGCCATCATGACCGCCATGAGCACCTGGATGAGGTAGCTGAGAAAGGCGGTCAGGGCCCCGATCTGCATCCCGCCGCTGACCACCAGGTGGCCACCGAACCACAGGGTGGCGATGCTGGCCAGGTTGATAACGATCATGACTGAGGGGAACATGAAGGCCATCAACCGGCCCACGCCCAGCGAGACACCGAACAGTTCGGTGTTGGAAGAAGCAAAACGCTCCCGCTCCCAGTCGTCGCGCACGAAGGCCCGGATGACCCGGACACCGGAGATCTGCTCCCGCAGCACCAGGTTTATCCGGTCGATCCGTTTTTGCATCAGCCGGAACAGGGGCCGCATGCGGGACACGATCAGCCCCACGATCGCCGCCAGCACCGGCACGATGATGACTAGGAGCGACGACAAGGGCACGTCCTGTTTGAGCGCCAGGATCACGCTGCCGACGCCGATTATGGGCGCCGACACCATCATCGTGAAGGTCAGGAGCACGAGCATCTGGATCTGCTGGACGTCGTTGGTGGTGCGGGTTATGAGCGTTGGCGTCCCGAAATGGCCCACTTCACGGGCGGAAAAGGTCTGGACCTGATGGAACACCGCGCCCCGCACGTCGCGGCCCAAGGCCATGGCCGTGCGGGCGCCGAAGTAGACCGCCCCTATGGCACAGGCCACCTGCACCAGGGTCACGGCCAACATGACCCCACCGGAGCGCAGGATGTAGCCCGAGTTCCCGGTCACGACACCGTTGTCGATTATCTCGGCGTTGAGCGTAGGCAGGTACAGGTTGGCTAGCGACTGTACGAACTGCAGGACCACGACGACGATGATGGCGTTGCGGTACGGGCGCAGGTAGAGCCGCAGGAGCTTTAGCAGCATCGGGCGCGCCTACCTAGCCCGGCTTAGGCGCCGCCCGCCCGAGGCCGCCGGGGCGGGGTGCTCGAGCACCTGCGCCGGCGGGGCGGCGCGCTCGAGCGCTTGGGCCAGCGGGGCGAGGACGGTCAGGGCGTCGCGCAGGACGGCGGCGAAAGGCCTCGTGCACTCCGGGCGCAGCCAGAACAGCATCGCCGCCCGGGCCGCCGCCTCATAAGCAGAAGCGACCACGTTCGGCAGTAGGTCTACGGCTGCGTCCATCCCCAGGCGGGCAGCGATGGCATCGGCAAAAGGACGGTGTATGGCAGCAGTGGCCTTGAACCACTCGCCCCGAACCACCTCGTCGCACGCCATCAGGCGGAAGACCTCCTTGTCAGGCTCGCCCTGGGCGTCGTTGTGGTCCACCATGGCGTGGACCAACGCCTCGGCCAGCGGCTCCCCGGGCGGGCGGTCGTTGAAAGCGCTCACTATGCGCAGCACCCGTAGTGCGCCCAGGGCACAGATGGCCTGCTCCCGGTTGGAGAAGTAGTTGTTGTAGGTACGGGGCGACACTCCCGCGGCGGCGGCGATGTCGCCCACGCGGACATTGGCGATGCCGCGCTCGAGGGCCAGCCTCAGGGCCGCCATGCTCAGCGCCTCGCGCGTCGCCTCCTTCTTGCGTTCCCGCAGGCCGGCCGACCTGGCCGGGGTGAGCGTCGCCGTCGAACCAGGCGCGTCCTCCGGCGTGCGTATAGGCGCACCGGGTCGGTACGTAAGGTCCGCAGGCTGGGGCTTCGCTCCCCCGGTCGGTGCCACTACGCTCAGTGTAGGGCAATCCTACGTGTCACGCAAATATGCGTGATAGGCAAAGTCAGCCCAGCCGGGGGCTCGCTGTAGGTCCTGCGCCGCTGCAAGCTGACCCAGGACCGGCCAGGCCCGAGGGCCGCGATCAGGCCATTCGCCTCTACCCTTTCCGTCGCCTGCCTGCTAGACACGGAGGGAAAGCAGGGAACTGAGGAACCGATGACGAACCGTGCGGGTTTTTCCTGGCGCCGCTTGTTGGGCATCACCAAGGCAAAGCGGAGAGTGGGCCGAGTCTCCGGCATTCCCTGGACGGCACGCCAAGGTAGGACCGACAGTCCTCGGCGGGGGTCGCCTCACCGGTAGTCGCGCCGCTCTTCCCTGGCGTGAGCCTCTTCCCTGGCGTGAGCCCTAAGACGAGCCTTTTGGCTGGCGTCGTGACCACGAGCGGCGCGGTCCGCGAACCTCGACCGAGCCCCGACTGATCTGGCCGCTCAAGACGAAATGGGGCAATCCCGCGGCAGGTGCCCCCCGCCTGTGGTCCTCGACGCTCCCCAGCCGCGCCTCTACTCCGTCCAGCGAAGCGCTCGCTCCTTCAGGCAGGCGTACCTCCACCGACCCGCCCATTTTGATGTCGAGCTCGATCTCGACCACCGGGTGGATGATCCTGGCCTCCGTGAAATCGAGCTTGACCGAGCCCATCTGCCACCGGAGCACCAGCTTGCGTGGCACCTGCCAGTTGCCCTTGCGCTCTACCGAGCTCATGCTGCCTTTGAGCTCGACGGTGTCAACGGTCGCCGCTCCTGCGCCCGTGGGGAGGTCTGAGGTCACGGCGTCAAGCTCACCCCGAGTGCGGGCGGCCAGAGCCTGCGAGGTCCGTTCACCGAACTCGTCGATGTCGATCATGCCCGCGGAAACGGCCTCCCTAAGCCGGCCGACAGCGAAGTCCCGCTCCCGGTCCGAGACGCGAAGCGACCGGGGATCCTTGTCATCCTCTACCATGGCCCCTCCATCAGGCTGAACGTTACCTGGCGAGCATCGCCGGGTCTTTTCGCGCAGGCCATTGTGCGAAGGGACTGACCAACAGCGCGCTGACCTGATCAAGGCCAAACGGGAGCTGGGCAGGGTGGCGACAAGGTGTCACCGTGCGGCCAAATAAGCGGTGTAAGCGGCAAGGCCGACAAGGACAACGGCAGTGACCTTGCGGACAGTGGAGACGTTCACAAAGCGCAACAGGGTCTGCCCACTGGCCACCGCGATGGCAGCCACGCTCCAGAGGGCGAGCAGGGACCCGGCTCCGACCGATAGCGGCGAGTGGTACTTGGCGGCGAGGTTGGCAGTGACGACCTG
>JBKQUU010000088.1:0-2892 GCA_052325485.1 Acidimicrobiales bacterium
TTTGGCGGGTCTTGGCGTTGACGCTCGGGGGGACCGTCAGGGTCGCCTGCGTGCAACACGTCGGTGGGTCTTTGGGGGCGGCGAGGATCTCGGGGCGCTCATAGGACAGGGCCATCGACGCGGGTCGCCTCGGGCAGCGCACCTTGCCCAAGACAGCGGGGCAGGCGACACGGTGGAAGCCGTCGGCGTCATCTGCGGTGATCCGCCCGAGCTTGTAGCGGGCCAACTCGGCGCTGCGTCGGTCATGCGCCAGCACCTCGGCGTCGCTCGCTGAGCGCGACAGCGGTTCGAGGGTGAAGAGTGCTTTGGGGGTGGCCGGACAGTACAAGTTGCCGTTCCAACAGATCGCCCCGTGAAAGGTGCACTGGGTGCCGCGGTCATGGGGGTGCAGATCCATGATCAAGTCGGCCCGAAGGGCCCGTAGCGGCAGGGCCCAGTGGGCGGGAATCCGGTGCGCATAGCCCGAATCGGCGAGCACGTCACCGAGGGCGACGCCAGAAGCCACCATGTTCTCCATGACCGGAACGAAGGCCGGGGGCGGGTCGACGTGGCAGCTTGTCAGCAGCAGGCGGCGCACCACTTCGGGCACGGCTGCTCCGCTTTCTTCGCGCACCATGGTGGCCAGCTGCAAGAAGAAGCCGTAGAACAGCTCGTCTTTTTGCCCCGGACCGTCCCCGCGCCGATGGCCCCACGAGGCCTCGGGGTCTGCCGTGTGGGCGCCCTCTTTGAGCGGCGGGCGGGCGAAGGACTCGACATCGGTCCAGTCGACCGCGTAGGCGCTGGTGGCCTGTTTGTACTCGGCCGGGATGCTCGCTTCTATGAGGTCATCGGACAGCCGGGCGAGGACGTCACTGGGTTCGCCGTCGGGGCTGTTCTTTTGCAGCGCCGCAGCGAGGAGACCCACGGTGCGCTCGGTCTGACGATAGGTCAAAAGGTGGGATCCGCCCTTCCACTCGATCACCACGCCGAGGCGCCGGCGTTCGTCGTCGTCGAGGGCGAGCAGTGCGGCGTGCACACGGGTGAGATGCGCCGGACGTCCGTCAGAGAGGGCGAGCAAGATACCCAAGATGAGCGTGCGCACGCTCAGTTGGCGCGGCCGGACCCCGAGGGGCAAGAGCGCCTCGAGGGACACGGCGACACCCGACTCGTCGACGATGGCCTCGAAGGTGGCGAGCGAGGTCGGTGTCGTCACGACGCCCTCGCCCCCAACAACGACACCGCGTCGCGTTCTGTCGGGGTCGCCACGGTGGCCACCAGATCCCCCAGACGCTGCGAGCACACGATGCCGGCCGCGTCCATAAAGGCCTTGAGCCCAATGCCCTCGGCCACTTCGCGCAGCCAGGTGGCCCGCAGCCGCCCGACCTCGAGCGTGGGCAGGTCGGCGCCGCCGGCGAGCGAGGCCACCAGCCCGCTCGTCACGTTGCGCCGGGAGGCGGAGAATCCCCCGGTCACGTACTCGCCTTTGGCGAAGCGGGCACTGGCCACCAAGCGCTCGTGATAGCGGGCGAGGACAGGGACCACCCGGGCCCGGTGCCCCTTGACGTGCACCACCACCCCGCCAGAACGGGCCACGACGTCGCTGCCGCGCACGGCGCGCAGGTCGGCCCCCATCAACCCGGCCTCGGCGCCGAGCACGATCAGACCCGAGAGCCGCATCTTTCGTGCCGCCGTGGGTTGGGCATCGGCCAGGGCCAGGTAGGCCGCTATCTCGGCTGGGTCATAGGGGGCCTTGGCTCGTTCGCGCGAGAGCGGGACCGGTGCCGGAGGCGCATTGGTGACGCAGGCGGCCGAGAGGAAGCGCAGGTTCGAGCGCAGCGTCCGTCGGGTGGCCGGACCGAGTGCAGCGGCGTCGGTGACGATGAAGCGCTCGATCACCGAAGGGGTGAACACCAGCGCCTGATCCAGTTCGAGACCGACCGAGGTGGCGAAGACCCCCAGCTTGCCGGCCGCAAAGAGCAGGGCCTTGGCCCGCGCCGCGCTCGTGGGCGCCGCCTCGCTCACCACCTCTTTGGCGAAGACGGCGACGTCGGTGGGCAGCGACGCCGGTTGCCAGCGCGCAATGACGAGGGCCACCTCGCTCGAGGTCACTCTGTATATATACTGAGAGACTGACCGAGAGTGGGGGATGCTCCAATGCCAAGGTGTAGTCATGGCGATGAGCCCTGAACAACGTGCCGAGCGTCGGCGCATCACCGCGGCCATCGCCAAGGTCGGGCCGGTCGTCCCCGGCACCTTGCTCCAGCGCTCCATGCACTGCTCCAAAGCCGGCTGTCGCTGCCACGCCGAGCCCCCGCAGCTGCACGGGCCCTACTGGTTCTGGACCCGCAAGGTCAACAACAAGACGGTCAGCCAGGTGCTGAGCGAAGAGCAGGTCGCCGAGTACCAAGAGTGGTTCGACAACGAGCGCACCCTGCGGGCACTGATCGGCGAACTCGAAGCGCTCGGCATCGACTCCATAGAGAACGACCCCCGCACACCACGCCGAGAAAAACGCCGGGCCTGAGCCCATTTCGGTGTGGGCGGCGCCGCCCTTAACCTGTGGGGCCGCCTGAAATCAGCGGAGAGAGGTCCAGCTCAGGGCCAAACGTGAACACCTCGCAAAATCACTCACCGTTGGGGGTGCAAATTGACCTGGACCCCGATTAGCGGTCCAGGCCAAATGTGATGTCGCGGGACATCGGAGACACTGGAGATCAGCCCCTCGGGCGTCCAGCTCGGGGTAAAGCTCGTCACTCCGGGAGGGGCCGGAGCCCTGTTCGGCCTGGCAGTGTCGGGCAACTCCAGGTCCTTCTACTTCGTCGACGACTCGGAAAACCAGCTGAATGTCCTCCGGTAGGTCGGTCCCGGCGGTCGCTCACCCTGGCGGGAGGACGGGCTGGCCCGGAGGGCGTC
>JBKQUU010000089.1:0-8222 GCA_052325485.1 Acidimicrobiales bacterium
GCGCTACCGTCTCAACGGAGGCGGGAACCGCCACGCCAATGTCGGCCTGTGGCGCATCGTGATCACCCGCATGTCCTCAGACCCCCGTACCCAGGCCTACGTCGCCCGGCCCACCGAGGAGGGCCTCACAAAAGGCGAGATCATCCGCGTGCTTAAGCGTTACGTCGCTCGAGAGGTCTACCGCTACCTCCGACCCGGCCTAGGTAACTGAACAGATCTGGCGGTGGGCCTGGCCCGATAATCGGCCGACGCCCCTAGGGGTTGTCCTGAGAACGATCTGGCGCCCACCGCCGAACAAACTCGCCATTGCGGCAACGCACTTGTTGGTCTTGTAAGAGCTTGCCCTCTAACGAGTGGCCCATCTCTGTCTTGTCATACCCACGCCGCCGGTCCCCAGCCACGAGAGAAGGCCCAAAAATTACCCCTTGACATCCGTAAGAGCATCGTTCGGCTCCGTCACCACTGCTGACGTTCTGAGAGCTTTATCCAACCAGATCAGGGTGTTCCGGCCCGGCGCCTCAATTACCGCGCGCCAGGCTGATTAGCCGGTCGAGTATTCGCCCGCCGTCGGCGCGGAGCCCGTTGTGCTCGAACTCGTTGGTCAGCCAGGTGCGCATGGTGGGGACCAGGTCCGCTGTCTCCACGGAGAACGATCGCTCTACGTACATGTCGTCGGCGTAGATGGCCGCCGCGGCCGGGACCTGGCAACTACTCAAGCGCTCGGCGTCGTAAAGACTGGGCCACTGGTAGCCCGCAAGTTGGTTAGCCGCCTCGCGCAGAGGCTGGAGCGCCCCGTAGTCGTCGAACATCCATGGGAACACGTGTTCACCGGTGAAGAGCTCAGCCTGCGTCTGGTATTCCTCGGGCTGTACGCGAGCTGCCGACCAGTTGGTCACCGCTCCGTCGGAGTAGGAGGACTCGTGGACGACGGCGTAGAGCGGATTGCGAGAAAACGGCGGGAGCCCGGCCTCGAGGTCGCGTAGGAACCCCGGGGAGCCTTCGGGCAGCTCGATTATGTAATGCAGGCGCTCCGCGCCGTCGCTCATGCCGAGCATGTGACCGAGCTGGCGGAACATCCGCGGCCTGAGCCGGTCCCCGCCCGGCAGGATGACCTCTGCCTCGGCTACCCAGGCCTGTAGCCTGCGCACCCGCTCCCGGTCGGCCGGGTAGCGCTCGTAGTAGCGGCGACAGCGCTGTAGCGTCCGGGCATAGGTGGCGCGGTAGACCTCGTCGGGATGGCGGCCGACCGGTGGCAACCCGCCGGTCAAGAAGGCCTCCGCCAGCCCAGCGGGTGCGGCCGAAATGTAGCGCAGCACGCAGAAGCCGCCGAAGGACTGACCGAGCACGCTCCAGCGCTCGACACCCAGCTCGTTGCGGATGAACTCAGCGTCTTTCACGATCGAATCGGCACGGAAACAGGCCAGGTAGCCAGCTTGCTCTTCAGGGCTCATCCCCTGGAGGGTTGCGACCGGCGTCGACCGGCCGGTCCCCCGCTGGTCGAGCATGAGCACGCGGAAGTCCTTCAGGGCACGCTCCAGCCAGCCTGGTACCGACGGGTGAGCCGTCGGGCGCGGCGCCTCCATGCCGGGACCTCCCTGCAGAAAGACGAGGAACGGTCGGTCGCGCCCGTCAGGTGCCGCGACCTCCCGGGCAAACACCGTGATCCGCTGGCCGTGCGGATCTGAGTAGCGCAACGGAACATCGAACTCACGCTCTGTTAGGACCAACCCTGGTGGACAAACAACTACAGGCATGGGTGAGATTCTGCCAGCCGCAGGTGGTGGCCTGTGGCACTGCCAGCTTGTTCCCGACTGGCTGTGTCACGGTACAGAACGACGTGCGCTTGCCGCGTTCGAGGGTCTAGAGGCCGCGTACCTATTCGGCAGCGCTGCGCTCTCGGTACTTTCAGGTACTTCGGCGAGCGGGAGGCACATATTATCGAGCCAACAGACGACTGGGCTAAGGTCGCGCGACCTCGGACGGACGAGCATTATGCGTCGCTGGTCGGACGTTCCCGCCGGGATCCCAAACCACGCATAACGATGCCGATTCCGCGCCGTTGGCCTACGCCCCGCGCGCTCGCCCGGCAGCGCAAGACGGATCGTTCTGCAAGTTAGAGCTGGTCTCCATCGAGGTAGTCGGCGGCCGTCACGGGACGGACGGCAACGCCGCGCCCTCGTTGCCGAACTGGCTCGACGATGTACTTCGCGCCTCCAAGGGCCCCCCCGGATACCCCTCTCCGGGATAGACCCGGTTGCCTCGGATGACGAGCCAGGGTGCCGAGGAGGGCCCGTCGGGATGACCGTCGGCCCGGTAGACGGGTTTCCGTTCAAGCGGTAGTAGGCGTCCTTTGCCGTCCTAGGCCGTTCCCCGGGCCCGGAGAACACAAGCCAGCCGTGAGCCGGGCGTCGCACCCAGAGCTTCTTTCAAGGTCGAACAGGCCCACGCTCTCGGGTGGGGTCGCGACCGTGCTCAAAGCTCCTTGGCGAACCACCGTTGCGCGTAGGGGTTGTCGTTGTAGCGCTCGATCGAGTAGTAGCCGGCGCGGTCGTACATGGCGATGGCTTCGGTGAGGGTTTCGTTCGTGTCGAGCACGACCCGCGCATGGCCCATCCGCGCGGCGGCCGCCTCGAGCTCTGCGAGAAGCCGCCGGCCGAGCCCAAGCCCGCGCCAGTCGGGATGGACCCACATCCGCTTGATCTCGCCGGTCGTGTCGTTGATGCGCTTCAGCCCGCCGCACCCGACGGCGGTCTCATCGCTGCTCATGACGATGAACGAGCCGTGCGGCGGGCGGAGCGTGGCGCCATCGTCGACCGCTCCTGCTTGGTCGGTGTCGAACCCCGACGGAAAGCGCGCAGCCAGCTCGCTGAAGTAGTGCGCAAGGGCGCCCTGCGCTTCGCGCGAGCCAGGGTCGACGATCTCGACAGATACCGTGGCCACCGAAAGGAGCCGATCAGCGGTTGCCAGCGCGGCGGCAAGCTCGGACCGTTGGCGAGCTGTCAACGGATCCAGCAGACGCCGAGCCAGCTTCTCGGACCGTTGGTCCAGGCGCACCCACTCGCGCCGGCCCTTCGTCGAAAGGCACGCGATCCGCTGACGGCCGTCAGATGGGTCCGAGG
The DNA here is from genome assembly GCA_052325485.1 of Acidimicrobiales bacterium. Classification (GTDB taxonomy): domain Bacteria; phylum Actinomycetota; class Acidimicrobiia; order Acidimicrobiales; family Palsa-688; genus Fen-671. The sequence goes on from JBKQUU010000089.1 coordinate 3,120, forward strand.
CAACGACCACGAGGTCTTCGTGCGCGAGCCGGCGGAGCATGCGGCTGAGGTAGCCCGAGTCGAGACCGAGCCTGCGCCGCAGGTCACCGACACCAGCCGCCCCGCGGCCGAGCTCGAAGAGGAGACGCGACGGCCCCAGGGGCCGACCGGTGTCGAGGTAGGAGTCAGCCAGGACGCCGATCCGCTGGGTGAACGATCGGTTGAACCGGCGCAGCATGGCGACCTCGTCCACAATCGCTGACTCTAGTCAGAGATTGAGAAGGGACTTCGGCTCTTGCCCACTTGGAGCTGGAGCCGGGAAGGTGTTGCAGCACAAAACGTACGAAGGTCTCCAAGCTCTCGGAACGCCTCGGCGTCCAGCAGGAAGAAGTGCTCATCCTGACTGGGGACCGGCGCCATGAAGAGCGGTCCTTCGTAGCCAGCCAGCTTGTACGATGCGGTGACGGTGGCCCCATTGACGCGCGTTAGTCATGTCGGCTCGGCGCGGCCGTTCTTTGCGGCCGGCCCTGCCGACTCGGCGTTCGTCAATAGGATCGTCGTCACCGTCTGTCGGGCGCCGTATGAACATTCCGGTTTCTGGCTGGCGGCGGCGTCTGGTTCAGCCGCTTCGGTCTTCTGATGGGCCTGCCCTGCGTGGGCGGTGACCGTGTGGGCTTCGTTTCAGGTCTCAGGGTCGATGAGGGCTGTCCCCGAGGCGTGGACGGTCCCGCTGGGCAGTACACCGTTGACTCCGACGGTGGTGGTGTAGGGGTTGGCTGCTCCGGTGACTTTGACCGAGAAGGAAGAGTCGGTCGAGGTGCCGGGCGAGAGGTCACCAAGTTGGCAGGTGGTTGTGCCTCTGCACCGCGACGGTCGATCGTTGGTGCTGGATGGCAGGACGAACATCCATACCGATGTGATCCGCTGAGGCCCGGTGTTGGTGATCTTGACCGAGTACGTCACGACCTGGCCGGCATGGGTAACCGTCGGAGATGCGCTCACTCTGACTGTCAAGGGGACTGGGCCCACTGCGTTGGTTGGGGTAGCCACGTAGAGCCCGTCGAGCCACACCCATTTCACGCTGTAGTGGAGGTCGGGGCAGCAGTTCGGCACCGACCATGACGAGAACGCGGCGATCCGCGAGGTGATGGCCGACCCAACGATCTCGAAACTGGTGTCTTCGGTCTCCCGGCCGGGATCGATGAGAACTTGGGCTAGGTGAGCACTTTTGGGTGAAGTCGCCGAATCGTAGGCGAACAATCCACTCGGCCAGGTTGAGGCCCCAGTCCGGCAGTTGGCCACGACCAGGGCCTCCCGAACGTTCGCCGACGGTTGGACGTAGCGGACCTGGTACAGCCCCGCCGGGAAGGAGCCGCAGCCCAGCGCCCGCTGCGCGACCGCCGCCCAGTTGACCGCCGTGAGCGGGAAGTCCGCCACCGTGGTCGAGGAGGACGTCGACGGTCTCGGGGCGGTTGCTGGCGAGCTGCTTGTACTGGAGGGCGAACCACCGGAGGTGGTGGTCGTCGTAGGGACAGGCGACCCTGTTGAGGTTGGTGAAGCTGCCTTGGGCATCTCACCACCGCACGCCGTGGCGACAGCAAGCATGGCGATCACGGCTGCTAGGCCCGGTTCCAGTACGCGCCATCTCATGAGCCTCATACAACCCAGCAGGCCATAAGGTTCCCGTACCTAGCCAGGGCTACCTCGGACCCATCGGCTTCGCACACGACGACGATTGTCTCATCTGGCGCGGGCACTCGGGTCGGGCTATCGACCTCGCCCGAGGTGCCGAACGAGACGGTGATGGCGTCTGCTCAGCGGGAGGAATCCCTGGCCTGACCCGGTACATAATTACCTTTCGAAGTGCCGTGGCGCGCCTAGACGTGAGGTTCCCGGCAGACGCCAGCCGTTGTGCCCAGGCCCAGCGTGTCATTTTTCTGTCCTGAGGCGGAACAACCACCCGGCCAACGCCACCGACAAGACGATGATGCCGAGGCACCAGGCAACGGCGACCCAGGTATCGGTACCTTGAGCCCCATCGAGTAACCCGCGGAGGGTGTTCACGATGGGGGTGACGGGCTGGTGGTTAGCAAAGCCACGTACCCAGGAGGCCATGTCCTTCACGGGGACGAAGGCGCCGCTGGGATAGGCGATGAAGCCGACCAGGAACCCCATACCGTTGGCCGCTTCTGCTGATCTGGCCAGGGTCCCGAGTGTTGCCGTGAGCCACGTGTAAGCCAGCACGCAGAGGGTGAGCAGGCCCAAGGCTTCGAGCCACTGGAGCGCGCCCGCATGGGGACGGAAGCCCATGGCGAAGGCGACACCGAGGACGATCACTGTCGAGATGAAGTTGCGGACGGCACCGGCTAGGACGTGCCCGGACATGAACGAGACGCCACCCACGTCCATCGACCGCAACCTGTCCACTATGCCCTCGTTGAGGTCGTGCGCCACGCTGATAGATGTCGTGACGGCGCTGTAGCCGATGCAAACGACCAGGACACCTGGCACGACGAAGTCGATGTACCTCGCCCCGGTGTGGATGGCGCCCCCGAAGAGGTAGACGAACAAACCCATGAGGATCACGGGCAGCGCCAAGGCGACGACGAGCCCGTCGATGGCGCGCAGTGACAGCCGGAGCGACCTGATGGCCATCAGCCGGGCATCGGACCAGGTCCTCGCGAAGGCGGCGCCCGCTGGTGTCACCTGGCTCTCGATCAGGGCTCCCTGCAGGGCGATGCTGTCAGTCATTGGCCCAACCTCCCTTCCGTTACGCCCGTGGCCGTAAGCGCCATGAAGACGTCGTCCAGGGTGGCAGCGCTGAGCGTGAACCGCTTGACGAGGTGACCGTCCGGGTCGAGCTCGTCGAGCAACCCACGAGCCTTGGTTGCCTCGCCCGGGGTGGTGAGGACCAGGTGCAGCTCTCCCGGTTCGGTGCGCAAGGCCGCCGCACCGGTCCTCCTGGTCAGTTCCTCGTATCCGGCACCGTCGGCCGCCCACAGGTCGAGCTGCTGGCCGCCCACTCTCGCCTTGAGCTCGTCGGGGCTGCCTTGGGCGACCACCTGGCCGTCCTCCATCACGGCGACGCAGCCAGCAAGCTGGTCGGCTTCGTCGAGGTACTGGGTGGTCAACAGGACCGTAGCCCCCGCTGCTGCCTGCGCCGAGATGATGTCCCACATGGCGGCCCGGGCGCGCGGGTCAAGTCCTGTTGTGGGCTCGTCAAGGAAGATCACCTCGGGCCGGCTGAGCAGCCCGGCGGCGAGGTCCAGCTTTCGCTGCATGCCCCCCGAGTAGGTCCCCACGCGCCGGTCGGCCGCATCCTCGAGGTCGAACCGCTCCAGCAGCTCGCTGGCCCGCGCCTGGGCTGTCCGCGCGCTGAGGTGACCGAGCCTGCCCATCATCTCAAGCGTCTCCCTTCCCGTTTGCAGGGCGTCGAGAGTGATCTCCTGGCCCGTGAGGCTTATCCTCCGGCGGACCTCGTGCCTCTGCGCCACGATGTCGTAGCCGGCGACGCTCGCGCGGCCTCCGTCGGGGCGAGCCAGGGTGGAAAGGACACGTACGGCAGTGGTCTTGCCTGCGCCGTTGGGCCCCAGCAGGGCGAACACGCTCCCGGCCGGGACGCTGAGGTCAAGGCCGGCGAGGGCCGTCTTCCCTCTGTACGACTTGGAAAGTGCCGTGGACCATATGGCTAGCTCGTTCGGCAAGGTCGGTCTCCCTCCTGCGTAGCGAGTACGCTTTTATGCGTATGATGCACGCTTGAGGTCATACGGTATACGCTGACCTTGTGCATGTCAAGCGGGCTGCTTTGGGCAGGGGTGGCGAGAGGTGAGCCAGGGGAACGGCGAAGTTGAACGGAAGCCTGGGTTGCCACCGGTCATCGAGCTCGCCTGGGGCCTGCGCGAACGGCCCGGCCGGGGCACTCGCAGGGGGCTCAGCCTCGAGCGAGTGGTCGCCGCCGGCATCAAGGTCGCTCTCACCGAGGGGATCGGTGCCCTGTCGATGGCCCGCGTCGCCGCCGAGCTCGGCGCGGCCACCATGTCGCTGTACAGGTACGTGGCGGCCAAGGACGAACTGCTTACCCTCATGGTCGACACCGCGCTGGGCCCCCCTCCTGGCTCCGTTCTGGACCAGACAGGTTGGCGAGCGGGGATGACGGCTTGGGCGGAGGGAGTCCGGGCGGCCTACCTGCGCCACCCCTGGGCGCTGCGCGTCCCCGTCATGGGGCCGCCATTGGGGCCGAACAACATCGCCTGGCTCGAGGCCGCCCTCCGGGCGCTCGCCGGCACCCCGCTGGCCGACCTGCAAAAGCTGAGATTGGTGACGCTGATCAGCTTCTTCGTGCGCAGCGAGCTCACCCTGAGCCTGGACGTGGTGGCAGAAACGGCAGGGTCGGCGGGAGAGGCGGGCGAAGAGCCCTCCCCAGCTGGCTATGGGGAAATGCTGGCCCAGCTCACCGACCCCCTTCGTTTCCCAGCCCTTCACAGGGTGATCGCCTCTGGGGGTTTCGAAGGTGACAAGCACCCGGACGCCCAGTTCAACTTCGGCCTGGAATGCATCTTGGACGGAGTGGATGCTTTGGTACGCAAGGCCTCGCTCGCCCCCTCGCGCCCAGCCCGCTCGGGCCACCGCGGCTCCGCATGATCGCGGCCGGCGCCAATCTTTCGTCCCGCCGGATCGCAACCCGCACGCCTGGTCGATTGGTCGCTTAGCACCGCAACGGTCCCGAACTGGTCGTTGGCGCCAGCGATGACGTGATCACCGGCAGTTTGCGCTACGTGAGGGCTGCATTGCTCATACCTGTGTCGGCTTGTTATCGCCCGGTCACGTGCAACGTGGTCCGAGTGGCCACGGGCCAAACAAGTTTGACCTTCGACCGCACCGACAGCGTCGTCTGCCATACGTGGGTGTACGAAGGGGGGGCGATGTTCGCCCAGGCCAGAGCGGCCAGGGCGGCGACCAGCACCACAGCGGCGCTGCCGGTCTCGGTACGCAGGAAACGTGACCATAGGGGTGCACCGCGGCCTGCTCTATGGCGCCCTCGGTTTGGCGGCGTGGCTGGCACTGTCCGGTTCGGGGGTCGACCCCATCGTGGTCGGCCTGGTCATGGGCTTGCTCACCCCGGCC
>JBKQUU010000090.1:0-8006 GCA_052325485.1 Acidimicrobiales bacterium
CCGCCCCGTCGGTCACCGAGCACACGGCAACGGCACGGCCGTTCTCGTGACGGACACGGTTGACCGTCGCCCTCATGTGCACTTTCGAGCCCCCCGCTTCGACCTGGTCCCGGCAGCGCTCCCACATCATGCCCGGGCCGAGGCGTGGGTACTCGAACTGGTCGATGAGGGTGGTGATCTCCCGCTGGCCTTTTTTGGGGAAAAGAGCGCTCTTCACGGCTTTGAAGAGGTTGAGGTTCTTTATGCGCTGCGCGGCCCAGTCAGCCTGCAGCTGTGAGCCCGGGTAACCCCAGACCTTCTCGGTGTAAGTCTTGAAAAAGTGCCGGTAGAGCCGCCACCCGAAGCGGGCCGCCACCCAACCCTCGAAGGTCGTCTGGTCCTTCGGCGGGCGCATCCGGGCCCAGGCGTACGACCCGGCGCAACGCAGCGACTCCACCAGTCCCAGGTTGCGTAGGGCGTTGAAGGGCTTGAGCGGGTAGTCGTAGTACTTGCCCTGGTAGTAGATGCGGGACAGGCGGGGCCGGAGCATGAAGTCATCGCCGGGCAGGATCTCGTGCCAGAACTGCTCCACGGCCTTCACCTTGGTGAAGAACCGGTGCCCACCGATGTCGAAACGCCAACCGTCGCGCTCGGTGGTGCGGGATATCCCGCCCACTTCGTCGTCTGCCTCCAGCACGGTGCAGGTCTTGCCCAAGCGCCCCAGTTCGAAGGCGGCGGTGAGACCGGCCGGGCCCGCCCCGATGATGACGACGTCGTCCGCCTGGCAGTCCGGCGCGTCACTGAACGGCGCCGCCGGCTCGGGCACGTTGCCCTCGGGCTGGAATGGGACGGGCAAGGTTCTGCTCCTACGAGTGGCGGTTCGGGCACCAGCGCGTTGCCGGCCGGGCCGACCACCCATTCTGCCGCTTCCGCGGCGGCGCGGGCCAGGTGGGACCGGATTACTTATCTCTGTTTCAGCTGGGGAAGCGTACGAGGTTTTCCGGCTCGTAGTAGTTCAGGTCCTGGCTCAGGACGGTCTCGGCCCCGGGGTGGTCCATCTCCAGCCAGTTAGCCAGGTCGCCGCAGCTGGACCCGAACACACGGTAGCCGTTGCGCCACACCAGCCACAGGGTGCTCCCGGGGTTGAGCCGGGACACGATCCCCTGGGCGAACCAGGCCGGGGAGGTGTTCTGGATGGTGGCGGCGTAGTTGATCCAATCGATGCGCTGGGGCCCCATCATGCGGGGATAGGTCAGTTCGGTGACGTCGGGCACGGTGAGCAGGCGGTCCACGGCCGGGCCCAACTGGTCCGGGCAGTAGACGACCATGTCGCCCGGCTGGGCCTGGGCGTTGAGGACGGCGGCCACCTGCACGGCCTGGGTGCGAGGCTGCGAGTTCCACAACTGGGCGGAGAAGAGCCCCGCCACGCAGGCGACGGCGAGCACGACCGAAGTAACGGCGCGGGAGACGAACGCGGTCAGGCCCAGGGCGCACAGCAGCACGAACAGCGGGAAGACCACAGCTATGTAACGGCTGTCGAACGCCGCCCCGCTCACCAGGCCGAGAGCCACGGCCACGCTCAGGGTCCCGATGACCAGCCACGCCAACAGCGCCGCCCGCGGCTGCGCCTTCATTTCCAGCACGACGCTGGACGGCTTCGGGCCGGGCCGGGCCAGTAAGGCCAAGCCGACCAGGGCAAAGAGCATGAAGGTGAGCAGCTCGGCCCAAGCCCCTCCGGTCCCTGCGAAGTAGCCGAACACGGAAAGAAGGTCGGCAGGACCGGGGGGCGTCGTCCAGGGCGTGCCCGTATGCAGGGCCTGAAAAACGAACACGGGCGCCCACGGCAGCCACAGGACGCCGCCGGCCACCATGGCCAGCAGCACCTTGCCGGTAGCCCGGGGATAGGCGCCGGCCGCCACCACACCGCTGCGGGCCTCGACCACCGAACGCCACAACGCCCATGCTGCCCCTGCGGCCACGAGGTACAGATCCCAATAGTGGGTGTACATCAACGCCGCGGTCAGGCCCAGGACGCACAGCAGACGGCCCCGGCTGGGCAGCTCCACGGCCCGGCGGACGGCAAGGTACCAAAGGAGCGCTTCCAGGGCCATGAGCGAGTACATGCGGGCGTCGGTGCCGTAATAGATCGCCCAGGGCGAGCTGGCCCCTAGCAAGAGGGCGGCCCAGGCCGTCGGCCGCCCGCCCACCCGTTTGCCGGCCGCCCACAAGAAGGGCAAGGTGGCAACCGAGCTGATGCCCGAGAGCGCCCGCACGGCGACCTCGCCCTGGCCGAAGGCGAGCATCCAGTAGTGGAGCATTATGTAGTACAGGGGCGGCGACCCGTCCTGGACCAGCGCCCCCGGGATCTGCGTGAGAGGCAAACGGGAGATATTGACCGACAGCGCCTCGTCTAGCCAGAGGCCGTTCGGGGCGACGAACCTGAGCACCGCGCCAGCGCCTACCGCCACGCACGCGAACAGCACGGCCAGGCGCGCCAGCCCTCGCTCCGGTACGCGTAGCCGTCCCTGGCGCCTAGCGAGGCCGGGGCGCGTCTTTTCGGCTGTAAGCGCGCTGGGTGCCGGCGTAACTGCTGTCGCCACTGTGCCTACAGTACTGGGCCCCCCGAGCTTCGCCACCAGGCCCTGAGGCCTGGCGCGGGGCCCAACGGACGCCTATCCGGCCCGGTCCCAACGGCGGCGGGGCTAGTCAACCGGCGACCTCAAACTCGCCGCCCCAGGCGCAGCAGCTGGCGAAGAACGCCGCCGGCCCGTGACCTTGCGCCCGTTCCATGGCCCAGCCGCGCCGGCGCAGGCTGGCCTCCAGAGCGACCAGGAGCGCCCGTCCCGTGCCCTGCCGGCGGCTATCGGCGTCGACCAGCACGAGGACGTGGACCGGGGCCCCCGGCATAGCCTCGGCCCACGCCACCGCCACGCCGACAACGCCTCCGTCCCGCCGGCCCGTGAGCACCACCTGCGGCGGGCCCGGGCCCCCAGGGTCACCGGCGGTGCCCGCCACCGACGACGCCGCCGGCGCCGCCGGTACGCCCCTGCCCACCACCGCGGCCAGAGCGGCGGCGCCCTCTGGCTGGCGGGCGAGCATGGCGTGGCCGTCGGGGCCGAGCAGGCGCCCTTCGGTGATCTCGAGCTCGAGGCCTCCCCGTCCGACCACGGCCGGCGGGCCCAGGCAGGCGTCGGCGAAGGGTTGCCAGCGCCTGTCCGTCTCTTCCAGCATGACGACGCGGTCGAAGGGTACCGCCGCCCGGTACTCGGCCAGGGCGGCGACGGCGGCGACGGCACGCTCGAGCGGTGCTTCGTCGCACAGGGTGACGTGCGGCGCCCAGGGCCAACGCTCGGCCCGCAGCAGCGGCCCAGCCGAGACAGCGTGGTGGAGCCGGGCCAGGGCCTCGGACCCGGGACCGCTGACATCCAAGAAAACAACGGGGTTGACGGGTAGGAAGGTGCCGGCCGGCCCCAGGTCGAGCTCGAGCGCTCCCGCCTGGCCCGAGGCCGCGCCCCGCAACACGTCCAGGGCGCTCGCCAGCCCTTCGGCGCGCACGTTCACCGGCGGCACCAGCGTCAGGTGGGGAGCGATGCGCTCCAGCGAACGGTCCCCGAGGGCACGGCGCAAGCCCTGCACTTCGTGCGTCGCCGGCGGGTCCAGGATAAGGGCCACCCCGAGGCGGTGCCGCCTAGCCGTGCCGCGGGGGCCCACCTGCGGAGGCGGCACTGCTACGGCTTAGGCAGGCTCGGCGGCGTCGCACAGGACGATGACCCGGTTGTCGTTGACCTCTACGAAGCCGCCCGGCACCTCGAAGCGAAGCTCGTCGGCGGAGCCGTTGGGGTGGACTATGCGCAAGGGATGGGGCTCCAACGCCCCGAGGTAGGGCATGTGGTGGGCGAGGAAAGCGATGTCGCCCCCGGCGGTGCGGCACACCACCATGTCGGCTGGCCCGGAGAACAACATCCCGCTCGGCGTCACCAGCTCCACCTGCGTCGTGGCCACGGTGGCTCAGGCCCCCTTTTCGAGCTCGCGGGCTTTCGCCTTGGCGCTCTCCGCCCCGCCCACGTTGAGGAACGCCTGCTCGGGCAACTCGTCGAGGTCCCCGTTGACCAGGGCTTCGAACGAGTCCACGGTCTCAGCAATAGGCGTGTACACGCCTTTGATCCCAGTGAAGACTTCGGCCACGAAGAACGGCTGGGAGAAAAACCGCTGGATCTTGCGGGCCCGCAGGACAGTGGTGCGGTCTTCTTCTGACAACTCGTCCATCCCGAGGATGGCGAAGATGTCCTGAAGCTCGCGGTTGCGCTGCAGCACCTGCTGGACGCGGCGGGCCACCGCATAATGGCGCTCGCCCACCACGTCTGGGCTCAGGATGTTGGAGGTCGAGGACAGGGGGTCCACGGCCGGGTAAATGCCGATGGCGGCGATTTCGCGGGAGAGCTCTGTAGTGGCGTCGAGGTGCGTGAAAGTGGTGAACGGCGCCGGGTCGGTGTAGTCGTCGGCCGGCACGTAAACGGCTTGCACGGATGTGATCGAGTGGCCCCGGGTCGAGGTGATGCGTTCCTGGAGCTCGCCCATTTCGTCGGCCAGGGTGGGCTGGTAGCCCACGGCTGAAGGCATGCGCCCGAGCAGGGTCGACACCTCGGAGCCGGCCTGTACGAAGCGGAAGATGTTGTCGATGAACAGCAGCACGTCCTGGTTGCGGACATCGCGGAAGTACTCGGCCATGGTGAGAGCGGACAACCCGACCCGCAGGCGCACGCCGGGGGGCTCGTCCATCTGCCCGTACACCAGAGCCGCCCGTTTGATGACGCCGGACTCTTTCATCTCCAGCCAGAGGTCGTTGCCTTCACGAGTGCGCTCGCCGACCCCACCGAAAACCGACACACCACCGTGCTGTTCGGCTACACGGTGTATCAGCTCGAGGATCAAGACCGTCTTGCCCACGCCGGCGCCACCGAAAAGGCCGATCTTGCCTCCCTGCACGTAAGGCTCCAGAAGGTCGATGACCTTGATGCCGGTCTCGAACATTTCCGACTTCGGCTCCAGGGCGTCGAAGTCAGGCGGAGGCCGGTGGATTTCCCACCGGTCATCGATCTCACCCAGAGGATCGGAGTCGAGCACGTCGCCGACCACGTTGAAAACGTGCCCCAGTACGCCATCGCCCACCGGGACGGTGATCCCGTGGCCCAGGTTGCGGACCGGGGTGCCCCGCCGCAGGCCGTCGGTGGGCTTAAGGCAGATGCAGCGCGCCCGGCCCTCGCCGATCTGGAGCGCCACCTCGGCCATCACCATCGTGCGTTCGCCTTCGAGCTCGATCTCCATCTCGACGGCGCTGTTGATGTCCGGTAGAGAGTCCGGCGGGAACTCGACGTCGACCACAGGCCCGGCAATGGCGACGACCCGGCCGGTACGCAGATCTTTCTCGGCCGGTACGTTCGGTGTGTTGGTGGCACTTGTAGTGCTGGTACTGCTCACGTTCGCTCCAGTCAACTTGCCTCGGGAAAGACGTAAATATCAGGGCGGCCGGCGATCTCGTCGCCCCGACCGGTCTGGCGCAGTGCCTCGGCCCCGCTGACGATCTCCATGATCTCGGTCGTGATGGAGTCCTGCCGGGCGCGGTTCATGGCCCGTCTCAGGGTCTTGATCAGTTCGTCGGCATTGTCGGTAGCCGCTTTCATGGCTCTTTGTTGGGCCACATGGAAAGAAGCCGCCGATTCGAGAAGGGCGAGGTACACCTCGGCTTCCAGCCACCGCGGCAACAGGCGGTCCAGTATTTGCGCCGGATCCGGCTCAAACTCGAAAACGGTGCTGCCTTTCCGTTCGGGACGGTCTAGCGGCACCAGGCGCCGGGTCTCGACCTTCTGGCTGCCCACACTGGAAAAGCGGGTTGACACCAGGTATATCTCCCCGATCGAACCGGTCTCGAGCTCGTGGGCGACGCCAGCCACGACCTTTTGCGCGTCTTCGAACCGGGGACGGTCGGAAAGGCCTTCGAAGCTATCGGCCATGGCGCGGCCATTGAAGCGGAAGTAGCCGACCGCCTTCCGGCCCACCGCTACCAGGGCCGGAGGCCCCGCCCGGCGGGAAAGCCGCCGCAAGAGCTCGTCCGCCGCCCGCAACACGGAGATGTTGAACGCCCCCGAAAGACCGCGGTCGGCGGCCAGCACCACTACCAGCGGGCGCTCGCCGCCTCCGGCAAAAACCCAGTGGTCCTTGGCTTCGGGAGCGGCGGCGATCTCGGAGACGACGTCGTTCATGCGCTCGGCGTAGGGCTTGGCCGCGGTGATGGCCAGCTGGGCGCGCACTATCCGCGACGCCGCTATGAGCTCCATGGCCCGGGTGATCTTCTGGGTCGACTGGATGCTCCGGATACGGCGCCGGAGGGTTCGTTCCTGACCTGCGGGCACGGCCCTATGCTCCTCCGCCTGGCTCGGCGGGCGTGGCCGTCCCCGCCGGCTTGGTGGCGCCTTCGGCGGGGGGAGCACCGGCGACCTCGGCGCTGTCGCTCGCCTCGCCGTCGCCGTCGGGGCCTTCCCGCTCGATCCTGGCAAAGCCCTTCTTCACCTCGCGGATCGCCGCTTCCAGCGCGCCGACGTCCGGCATCTCCCTGGTGGTGCGGATGTGCTCCAGCAGGTCGGCGTGGTCGGCCCGCAAGTGCTGGACCAGGGCCAGCTCGAAGGGCCGGATGTCCTCTACGGCGAGGTCGTCTACCAGCCCGGTGGTCCCGGCGAAAATGGCGACAACCTGTTCCTCGACGGGCACCGGCGAGTTCTGTGATTGCTTGAGCAGCTCGGTGAGGCGAGCACCGCGCTCGAGCTGGGCCCTGGACACCCGGTCCAGTTCGGACCCGAACGTGGCGAAGGCCTGCAGCTCGCGGTACTGGGCCAAGTTTATCTTCAAGGCACCCGACACCGACTTCATGGCCTTGATCTGGGCGGCCCCACCGACCCGGGACACGGACAGCCCGACGTTGATGGCCGGCCTGATCCCGGCGTAGAAGAGGTCGGTCTCGAGGAAAATCTGCCCATCGGTGATCGAGATGACGTTGGTCGGGATGTAGGCGGAAATGTCCCCGGCCTTGGTCTCGACTATGGGGAGCGCCGTCAAAGACCCCGCCCCGAGCTCGTCATTGAGCTTGGCCGCCCGCTCGAGCAGGCGACTGTGCAGGTAGAAAACATCTCCGGGGTAGGCCTCCCGGCCCGGCGGCCGGCGCAACAACAACGACAGCGTCCGGTACGCCTCGGCCTGCTTGGACAGGTCGTCGTAAACGATCAGCGCGCTCTGCCCTTGCTCCATCCAGTGCTGGCCCATGGCGCAGCCGGCGTAGGGGGCCAAGTACTTGTAGGGCACCGGGTCGGACGCCGGAGCGTTGACCACGACCGTGTACTCCATGGCCCCGTGGGCCCGCAGGGTGTCGACTGTCTGGGCCACGGTCGAACCCTTCTGCCCGACGGCCACGTAAATGCATTTCACGCCCTGGCCGTTCTGGTTGATGATGGTGTCTACCGCTATCGAGGTCTTGCCCGTCTTGCGGTCCCCGATTATCAGCTCGCGCTGGCCCCGCCCGATCGGGGTCATGGAGTCGATGGCCTTTATCCCGGTCTGGAGAGGCTCCTTGACGGGCTGGCGGGAGATGATGCCAGGGGCCTGTACCTCCAGGCGCCTGGTCTCGTGGGTACCGATAGGGCCGAGGCCGTCGAGCGGACGGCCCAAGGTGTCCACCACCCGGCCCAGCAAGGCGTCGCCGACAGGGACGGAGAGGATGCGGCCCGTGGCCCGGGCCAACTGCCCTTCCTGCAGCGCGCCCGTCTCGCCGAGGATCACGGCGCCGATGGAATCTTCGTCGAGGTTGAGGGCGAGCGCCGTGACGCCCCCCTCGAGTTCGAGCAGTTCGTTGACGGCCACGTTGGGCAGGCCTGTGATACGGGCGATGCCGTCACCGATCTCACGGATCCGGCCCACCTCTTCGCCCGTCACCCCGGGCGTGAAGTTCTCCAGGTTGCGCCGGAGGACTTCAGCGATAT
>JBKQUU010000091.1:0-12040 GCA_052325485.1 Acidimicrobiales bacterium
CAACGTCGACCTCATTGCCATCTACCTCACCGGGGTGGCTACGATATTGCTCCTGGCCATACCTTTCATACCCGGGTTGCGCGATGTCCCCCGCCTGGTCCCTGTTCATCGCCTGATCTGGCGCAACCAGCACCGGAAGAACTCTCCGGGCAGCGGTCCCGCGAGCACCTGATGCTTGTCACGGCACCCAAGGTCGGGTGCCCGGTTGGCCCGGTCGACGAGAGCCTTGGCGCCTCGGGGAGCATCCCGGAGGTGCCGGACCGGCGGCCCCTCATCATCCAGGGGGGTATGGGGGTGGGGGTTTCGGGCTGGCGCCTGGCGCGGGCGGTGTCCCTGGCCGGTCAGCTTGGGGTGGTCTCAGGGGTGGGCCTGGACGCCCTCATGGCTCGCCGTCTCCAGCTCGGGGACCCGGGAGGCCATATAACCAGGGCGCTAACCCATTTCCCCCGGGCTGGCGTGGCGGAGCAGATCCTTGAGCGCTACTTCGTCGACGGCGGCATAGGTCCCGAGGAACCCTTCCGCCCCGTGCCCGGCCCCACGCTGCACCCGAGCGAGCGGAGCACCAACCTGGTGGTCGCCGCCAATTTCGTCGAGGTCTTCCTGGCCAAAGAGGGCCACGAGGGCCTTGTCGGGGTCAACTTGATGGAGAAGCTCCAGATGTCGACGCCGGCCGCGAGTTACGGCGCCATGCTCGCCGGCGTCGATTACGTGCTGGTCGGGGCGGGCATCCCCACCCAGTTCCCGGTGCTCTTGGACGCGCTGGCAGCCGGACGGCCCGGCCGGGTCAACGTCGACGTCGTAGGTGCCAGCGCCGCTCCGGTCTCGGTGGAGGTGCGGCCCGACGCGGTGTTGGGTGCCCGGGAGCAACTGGGACGGCCCCAGTTCCTGGCCATTGTCGCCTCCCACGTGCTGGCTTCCTACCTTGCCCGTGACCCCGCCACCCGCCCCGACGGCTTCGTGGTCGAGAGCCCCGTGGCCGGCGGCCACAGCGCCCCGCCGCGGGGCCCCCTTGTCCTGGACGAGGAGGGCGAGCCGGTGTACGGCCTTCGTGACATGGCCGATCTCGACAAGATGGCGCTTCTCGGGGTGCCTTACTGGTTGGCTGGGGGTTATGCCAGCCCGGCACTGCTGGCGGAGTCGCGACGAGCGGGTGCCACGGGCGTCCAGGTGGGCTCGGCGTTCGCCCTGTGCGAGGAGTCCGGGCTCCTGCCCTCCATCAAACGGGCCGTTATCGAGCACGCCCTCGCTACCGACCTGCCTGTCCGAGCCGACCCACGGTCGTCGCCGACGGGCTTCCCCTTCAAGGTCGCCGATTTGCCGGGGACGGTCGCCGAGGCACAGGTTTACGAGAGCCGCGAGCGGGTGTGCGACACGGGCTATCTGCGGACGGTGTACGTCGAGCAGGGGACCGAGATCGGGTACCGTTGCCCGGCGGAGCCGGTCCCCACCTACCTGCGCAAGGGGGGGAAGATGGCGGACACCGTCGGCCGTTGCTGCCTGTGCAATGGCCTGATCGCGGCTATAGGCCTCGGCCAACGACGCCGCCACGGGACCGTCGAGCCGCCCATAGTGACCATCGGGCAGGATCTCTCCTTTCTCCCCGAGCTGCTCTCCCCTGGCCGCCTGAGCTACAGGGCCGCCGACGTCGTCGCTTACCTGGCCCCGTAGGCCGGCCCGCCGCCTGGGATTAGCGGTAACCCCAGTTAGCGGTACTGAGTCGAAACGGCGAAGCCGCAGACGATGAACCCCAGCCCGCCGAGGAGGTACCAGTTGCTAGGCGAGCTCGGCAACAGGCTCATGTAGTTGAGCACGATCATCAGCAGGCCGATGGCGAAGAAGGTCAGCATTGACACTGGTACCCACCAGGGGCTGTGCCGGTAGTCCATGGGCACGGGAGCCGTGTAGCGCCCGCTCACGGTGGTCCCCGCCGTCGCTTGCCTACGGGTGTCGGCCTTGGGGGTGACCCTTCCCGGGGCCTCTTTGGTGCGTCGGGGCATAGCTAGACAATAACGCGAAGGACGAGCCCATCTCCCAGCGGCCCCCGTCCGGCCCAAGCCGGCAGGGTGCCCAGCGGGCGGGGAGGAGGCAAAAACGGCGGTGCCGTAGACGGCTCCGCCGCTAGGGTCTCTCACGTGCGCCCGACCGTGCTGGTAGTCGACAACTACGACTCGTTCGTGTACAACCTCGTGCAGTACCTGGGCCAGCTCGGCGCTGAACCCGTCGTCCACCGCAACGACGCCCTGAGCCTGGACGACGTGGAGGACCTCGCTCCGGCCGGGATCGTGATCTCGCCCGGGCCCGGGCGGCCCGAGGACGCCGGCATCAGCGTGCCTTTGGTCCAACGCTTCGGCGGCCGCTGCCCCCTGCTCGGCGTTTGCCTCGGGCACCAGTGCATCGGTTACGCCTTTGGCGCCAACGTGGTGCGGGCGGAACAGTTGTTGCACGGCAAAACCTCGCAGGTCCACCACGACGGCCGAGGCATCTTCCAGGACCTACCTGACCCGCTTACGGCCACCCGCTACCACTCCCTCGTGGTCGAGCGGGAGACCCTTGGGGGCACCCTCGAGGTCAGTGCTTGGGCCGAGGACGGTACGGTGATGGGCATCAGGGACGACGGGCTGAGGATCGACGGGGTGCAGTTCCATCCCGAAGCCGTGTTGACGGCCGGCGGTCACCGTTTAGTGGCGAACTGGCTCGCCTCGTGCGGCCTGGGGAGCGCCGTCAACGCCGTACCCGCCGTCAGTGCCCTCGCTGGTGGTGGCCACCCCTAAACGGTCCGGGAGGTGACGGCGTAGTCGCGGCTGCTCCCGTCGTCGCCGCTGCCGTGGTCGTAGCCGCCGGAGCGGTAGTAGTCACGGCCGCCGCCGCCGCCGCCGTCGTGGGCGTGGTCGTGGGCGCGGCGGTGGTCGTAGTCACGGCCGGCGCCACCGTCGTGGGCGCGGTCGTAGCCGTCGTGGTGGGCGTCGTCGTGGGCGCGGCGGTGGTCGTAACCGCGGCCGTCGTGGTGGGCGCGGCGGTGGTCCTGACCGCGGCCGTCACCGTCGTGGTGGTCGGCGCGGCCTTGGTCGTGGTCGGGCCGGTGTAGGCGCCGACGTTCAGGGTCACCGCCGACCCTTGGCGGATGGCTGTGCCCGGCGCCGGGTTCGTCGAGATGACGTGGCCGTCTTGGGCCGGGTTGGTCACCGGCTCGAACACCTCTTCGGGTTCGAGGTTGACGTTGGCCAGTTCTCTCTGAGCCTGGGAGGCCGTCTCACCGATGAGGTCGGCGGGCACCGTGGTCATTTGCTGGCCGTCCGAAACGTACAGCGTGACCACCGTGTTCCACGGCTCGGGGTTACCTCCTGACGGTGAACTGTACGCCACCAACCCGGCCTTGACTGTGGCACTCGGGACGGTGATTATCCGGTCGCCCACCCGGAGATGGTTGGCCTGGAGCTTGGCGCCGGCCTGGGCCGGGTTGAGGCCCTGAAGGTTGGGCACGATCGTGGTAGCCAGTCCCACGGAGCAGTAAACGGTGACCGTACTTCCTTCCGCGGCCTTCTGGCCCCCGGCCGGCTTGGTGGAAATAACCAGTCCAGATGTGACCACGCTGCTGTTCTGGTCGACGTTCTTGTAGGCGAAGTTCCTCGTTTTCAAGGCCGTTTCGGCATTGGCGCAGCGTTGCTTTTCGAGGCTAGGGACCAGAGCCAGCGGGGCCCCCGTGCTTACCTCCAGGGAAATGGTGCGGTTGGGGGGCACGTTGTCCCCGGCCGCCGGCGATGTGCCCATTACCAGCCCGGCCTGGTACAACGTGCTTGCCTGGTCCTGTTGGACTATGTCCCGGAACCCCTGTTGGTTTAGCGCCACCTTGGCCAGTGCCACCGTGTCGCCTTTGACCACGGGCACCTTGATGTCTGAGGGCTTGCCCCACCAGTCGGCGTTCCGCCCGATGAAGAACACGAGCACGGCCAGAACGGCCAGGAGGACGACAAAAAGGGACGCCCACCAGCCGGCCCGGGGCCCTCGCCCTCCCTTGGCCCCCCCGTCCTGGCCGGAGCGGGACTGGTAGGCGGCCTCCATCTCGCCTAGGACGCGCGTCTCATGGTTGGCGTAGGTCCGGTCATAACCGGTGTAATAAGGGGGCGGGCCGCCCATGGCCCTGGTGGGCCCGCCGGAAATGGGAGACGGTGCCAGCACGGGTTGCCCGTGATGGAAGCGGGCCAAGTCGTCGCGCAGTTCGGCCGCGCTCTGGTACCGGTCCTCGGGGTCCTTGGCCATGGCGGCCATGACGATGGCTTCGTACTCCGCGGGGACGGACTCGTTGATGGTCGAGGGAAGCGCCGGGTATTCACGGACGTGCTTGTAGGCGATAGCCACCGGGCTGTCACCGGAAAAGGGGGGGCGTCCCGTGACCATTTCGTAGAGCACGACCCCGAGCGAGTAAACGTCGCTACGGGCGTCGACCGGCTGGCCTTGCGCCTGCTCGGGCGAAAAATAGGTGGCGGTGCCCATTACCGCACCCGTCTGGGTCAGTCCTTCGCTGGCGTGGCTAACAGCTCTGGCGATGCCGAAATCGGCGACCTTGACTTGCCCGTTGCGGTCTATGAGCACATTGCCGGGTTTTACGTCTCGATGGATGACGCCCCTTCGATGGGCAAAATCGAGGGCCCCGGCGATGTCTGCACCGATCGCCGCCGCCCGTCCCGGCGTGAGAGGTCCCTGGCGTATAAGTGATGACAGGGTCTGGCCGTCGATGAACTCCATGACGATGAAGTAGGTGTGCTCACCCTGGCCCCAGTCATAGATCGAGACGATGTTGGCGTGGGAGAGGTTGGCGGCGGCCTGGGCCTCTCTCCGAAAACGCTCGACGAAGGAAGGGTCAGAAGAAAGTTCGGGGAAGAGCACCTTGATAGCGACGGGCCGGTCTAAAAGTAGGTCCTGAGCGAGGTAGACCTGAGCCATGCCGCCGCGTGCTATGTGCCGGACAAGTTCGTAGCGCTCGCTGAAGACCTCAGATGCCATGTCGGCCACAGCCTAGGGCTGCTAGGGGGCACTGGTGATGGCGCGCCACCTCAGTGGTCGCCGTCACGGTGCCGTCCCTCCGGGAGGTTGAAGGTAAGCCTGGATAATTGCCTTGGCGATCGGCGCCGCAATTGTGCCCCCTTGGTACTCGTCGGCAGGTGGTTGGTTCTCGACCAGCACGGCCACGGCGATAGTCGGGTCAGGTACCGGAGCGAAGGCGACGAACCATGTTTCGATGTCCGGTCCGGACGTCTGCGCCGTCCCCGTCTTGCCCGCCACCCCTACGCCCGGGATACGCGCCTCCGCTCCGGTGCCGTTGGGGCTGTTGACGACCGAGAGCATCAGGTCGGTGAGCTTGGCCGCTGTCGAGCGTGAAGTTGCGTCGAGCCATGGCCGTGGCGCATAGGACATTACTGTTTGGCCCTGTGACCCAGTGACGTAGCCGAGCAAGTGCGGTGTCATTATCACGCCGCCGTTGGCGACGCCGGCGGCGTCTAGGGCGAGGGTGAGCGGGACGGCCTGGACGCTTTCCTGGCCGATGGCGGACTTGGCCAATGCCGCCTGATCGTGGACGAAAGTCGACCCCGCCGGGAAGAACGACTCGGCAACGCCGGGCAAGTCGAGCGGCGTCGCTTGGTCCCAACCGAACGCCTTGGCCTCGGCGCTGAGGTTGGAGGCCCCGACCTCCAGGCCCAATTGGGCGAAGCCGGTGTCGCACGACACGGTGAACAGCTCCAGCAGCTGGCCGCCACACGCCTCTCCGGCAAAATTGTGCAGGACCTGGTCGGCCGTTCCGGGCAGGACAAACCCCGAGGAAACCGGGAACTTCTTGGTGGCCAGGACCGGTTTGTGGTCATAGACGGTCGCCGATGTGATCACCTTGAAAGTTGAGCCGGGGAAAAAACGTTGCCGGTAGGCAGCCGCCACCAGGGGCTTGCCCGGGTTGTCGTTGAGCTCGTCCCACGCCTTTTGTTCGACCGCCTGGTCGTGGCTGGCCAGCGGGTTGGGGTCATAGGTCGGCTCTGAGTACATGGCCAGGACCGACCCCGTCTTGGGGGCAATCGCCACCACGGCGCCGTCACGACCGGCCAGCTCGGCGGCCGCCAACTCCTGGAGGCGGGAAAGCACCGTTATGTGCAGGTTGTCGGGAGTGGGCTGCGTGGTAAAAAACGTCTTGACCTGATGGAGGTTGAGCGGCACAGTGACGGATCTGCTGGTTTGGGTCAGCAATGAGTTGTACTCACGTTCGAGCCCGTCCGTTCCGTAAATGAACGAAAAATAGCCCGTTATCTGTCCGAACAGCGCCCCTTCTGGGTATTCGCGCTGGTACCGGTACTGGTCGTTGCTGGGCACGGACTGGGCGAGGGTCGCACCGTCGGCCGAGACGATAGCCCCTCGCAGCTGTTGGAACTGGGCCAGTAGGCCGCTGGTGTTCAGCCGGTTGTCGTCGAGCGAGCTGGCGTGGAAGACCTCTAGGTAATTGAGCTGGACGAAGACGACCAGTACCAGGACAGCCGCCCCGGCACCGACCATCCGGACCCGGAAATTGATGTCTCTCACGGGGCTACGGCCTGGGTCCCGGCCACTACCACCTGCGTAGGTCCCGCGGTGGGCATCACCGGAGGACTTTGCAGGAGCGCTTCTTCCGCCAATGCCTGCTCGATGGCGTTGTCGTTGGAGACCCTCAGGAGGATGGCGAGCAGGATGTAATTGGAGACAAGCGACGACCCACCGTACGAAACGAACGGAAGGGTGATCCCGGTAACGGGGATGAGCCTGGTTATGCCCCCCACGACTACGAATACCTGTACGACCAGGAGCAGGGAAAGGCCTGTGGCCAGGAGCTTGCTGAACGACCGCTGAGAACGTACCGCCGCCCGCAGCCCGGAGCCCGTAATGAGCAGATAGGCGATAAGCAGAGCGGTGACGCCGACCAACCCGATCTCTTCGCCGATCGACGCAAATATGAAGTCCGATGTGGCCTCGGGGATGATACCCGGATTTCCTTGTCCCGGCCCCAAACCCCACATACCCCCGGCGGCGAGGGCAAACCAGCCTTCGATGATCTGGTAACCCGACGTGGCAAAGTGTGCCCAAGGGTCTAACCAGGCCTGGACCCTCGTTTGGGCATGGTGCACGACGTAGAGGGCGAACACGGCGCCGGCCCCGAACAGTCCGGCACCGAGGGCCAGGTAAGCGGCCCTTCCCGTAGCCACCCAGAGCAGCCCGACGAACAAGGCAAAGAACAGGAAGGACGAGCCCAGGTCGTTCTCGGCCAGGAGCACGAGCAACGAGAGGCCCCAGGCCACTAGGAGGGGCGCCACGTACCGCGGCTCCAGCACCATCCACCGACCGATGCGGCGTGTGCCGGTGGCGAGCAGGTCGGCCCGCTCGGCCAGGACGGAGGCGAAGAAAATAGCCAGGGCCAGCTTGGCGAACTCCTCGGGCTGGAAGCTCAAAGGGCCGGCCCGGACCCACAACCGGGCACCGTTGACGTCTTCCCCGATATGCGGGACCAGAGGCAGCAGGAGCAGCACCACTCCGGTCAGCGCGATCAGGTACCGGTAACGTTCGAGGTCGATGGCCCGGGGGAACAGCGCCAGGGTGGCAATGAAGGCCACGACGCCCACAGCGGTCCAGGTGGCCTGGGCCGAGGCTTGCGCCTTGTCCAAGCCGGCAATGAAGACGTAGCCGGTGGCGTTCAAGAGGGCGGCCAGGGGTAACAGGACGGGGTCGGCCTGGGGAGCCAGGCGTCGGAGGCTCAGGTGAGCCGCCAGCATCAACACGAAGACGAGGACCAGGAACGGGATGATCCCGGTCGTGGGCACCGCCTTCCCCGAACCAGCGCTGGCCAGCGCATAAAGCCCTCCGGTGAGGACAAGGACGAGGATGATCATGCCCAGCTCGGTGCGCCGGCGGGCCGGCCGTTGCCATTGAGCCGGCCTCATCGTCCCCCAGTCATGCGACGTTTTTCTTGTGGCCCTTGTGCGCCGCACCACGGGCGGTCGTGGTGGGCGCCTTGGTCGGGACAGTGTTGTGGGCTTTGGCGCGGGCCGTGGTCGACGCCTTGGTCGGGACAGTGGTGGGCGCCTTGGTCGGGACAGTGGCCGTCGGGACAGTGGCCGGCGCCTTGGTCGGGACAGTGCTATGGGCTTTGGCGCGGGCCGTGGTCGACGCCTTGTGCTTGTTGTGCTTGGGCCGAGGAGCTCCACGCGCCGCGGGCGGCGTGGTTGCCTCCGACTCCCGTTTCTCCGCCAGTTTCTCGGAAATGTAGGACCGCGCGTCGGCCAGGGACGGCTCGATCACGCCCGTGGCCAGGGGCTGGAGGTTATAGGCGAGCACGGACGAGGGCCCGTAGCCGGTGCGTTGCGCCAAGGTTGGCTGGAACCACAGCACCCCTCCTGGCCGGCCCTGGAAGATCGTGATCCTCCCCTTCGAAAGCGTCACGAAGTAGGCCGAGCGGGCGTACCAACCCAGGCAGGCGACTGCACCGCCGACGACTATGCACACGGCTAACCCGAAGGCGATGACGCGGCCCGTGACTCTTCTGGGGACGAGAACCACCGGCTTGGTCGAGCCACGGGCGGGTCCAGTCGGCGGTCCTTCCGGCGCCTTCCCGTCCTGGCCGACGTCCCCTGGCGGGGGCCGGCGCTTTGCCACGCTCGAGGACATGGCTGGGCCGGGCACCACTATGAGGGTCTCGGGGCTGTCTTCGTTGGCTAGCACGTCGACGACCACGGCCGTGATGTTGTCGCTGCCACCGCGGTCGTTGGCCAGGGTGACCAGCTCCTTGGCCGCTTCGCTCGGGTCCGAGAAGCGCGTCAGCACGGCGGCGATCTGCTGGTCCGAAGCCTCCCGCGGGAGACCATCGCTGCACAGCAGGTAGCGGTCCCCGTGCTTAGGGGTCACGTCGATAAGGTCGACCTGTACGGTCGGTTCGACACCGAGAGCTCGGGTGAGGACGTGGCGCTGCGGGTGAACGGCGGCTTGAGCCTGGCTTATCTGGCCGTCGTCGACGAGTTCCTGTACCAGGCTGTGGTCGACTGTGAGCTGCTTCAGCGCCCGTTGCCGCAGGAGGTAGAGGCGAGAGTCGCCGATGTGCGCCACCGCCAGGCCGTTGGTGCCGTCACCATGTTCGACCACGGCCAACGCCACCAATGTCGTCCCCATCCCGAGCATGCCCCGGTTGGTCCGGGCCTGCTCCCAGACGGCGCGGTTGGCGGCCTTGGCGGCGCTCTCCAACGACTCGGCTGAGTGCTCATTACTGGCCGCGAAGGCCGCCTGGAGCGCTTTGATGGCGGTCGAGGACGCGACCTCGCCGGCGGCGTGGCCGCCCAAGCCGTCGGCCACGGCGTACAGACCGGGTGAAACGAGGAACTGGTCCTGGTTATTGGAGCGGACAAGGCCTACGTCGGTCGCAGAACCAACGAGGAGCTTGCTCACCTCTGCAGCTCCAGGACGCTCCGGCCCACTTGCACGCGGTCCCCTCGTCGCAGGGGTACGGCGCCATCGAGCTTGCGGCCGTTGACCAACGTGCCGTTAGTGGAGCCGAGGTCCTCCACCCAGTAGTTGTCACCCCGGCGGAACACGCGTGCGTGCACCTGCGACACGAACGTGTCTGACGGCAGTGCCACCGCACACCCGGGGGCCCGCCCGATGGTGAGCTCACCGTCCAGAGCGAACGAACTGCCCCGGGCCTCGCCGGGCTCTACCAGGACCAATCTCTTCGGGTCGGAGCGTCCCCGCCTGCCGGTGGGACCGGTGGACGTCGGCGCAATAGCGCCGGTGCCGGCTTCCCCGGCTGGTGCCATAGGCACCAGCCGGGGCTCGCGCAGTTCGACCCAGACGGCACGGACCACCCGCAGAAGGAAAAGGTACAGAAGCGCTAGGAACACGTAATCCAGGAACCTAAGAGCCGGGCTGGCCACTTAGGTCGTCCCGGAGGCGGAGGCCGCTTCGAACCGGACGCTGGTCGAGCCCACTGTGATCTCGTCGCCGTCTTCGAGCTGGTGAGCGGCGCTGATGCGCAAACCGTTCACCTTGGTCCCGTTGGTGCTGCCCAGGTCAGAGACGACCCAGGTGTTGTCGGCGCCCCGGCGAACTTCGGCGTGGCGCCGGCTGACCCCGGCGTCGGCTACCGCCAGCTCGCACTCCGGCGAGCGACCGAGGGTCACCTTCTCCTGGTCGAGCACCACCCGGCGCCCGTCGGGCAGCGTCAGGGTCGGAGTGCCCTGGCCGGGGATTACGTCCCCGGCCACGAGGAGGGTCCCCGGACGGAGGGCGGCGTCGGTCTCCATAGTGACGCTCACGGGCCCCAGGAAGATGTAGTCCTCCTGCTTGGCGTGGTCCTTGGCCACCTCGACCAGTTCCTTGACCAGCTCATCTTCGAAAGCCTGGAACTTCGCCCGGTCGACGCTCGACAGCACGACCTTGAAAGTGTTGGGGGCCAGGACCCCCCTGGGCGCGACCGCTCGGCGCAGGTCCATCTCGCGCGTCAGGCGCCTACCGATCTCTACAGGCTGTAGGCCGCTGCGGAACACCCGTGCGAAAGCCCCCTCAACGAAGCGTTCGAGGCGTCTCTCGAACCTTTGCAAGCCCATTGTCCGCGCATAGTACCCTCACCAGGGGCCCAGCTTGCAGATGCCCGGCCTGGCGGGGGCCCTGTGCTGGTCTTCCTTCTAATCTAAGTGCCCAGTACCGTCGCCAGGTTGCACTACGCTCGGCGGCCTATGGCCCCGGGCCGCTGCCTCGCCACATGTAGGGGTCTGCCCGGTGGTGCCCGCCGCCCTTCTTACAGGCCGTTCGTGCGAGCGGTGGCATTAGTGGTCTCGGTGGGCGTGGGGGTGTGCGGCGCCTCGGGTGCTGTCGGTGTCGTGATGGCGTCGCCAGCCACTGCGGCGCCACCCTACGTTCTGGTCACCGAGCCGGCGGACGGCCTCTCCCCGATCTACGGCCTGATCACCTCGGCCAGGCGCACGCTGGAGATCACGATGTACGAACTGAGCGACGCCACGGCCGAGTCGGATCTCGCCCAGGACGCCGAGAGGGGCGTCAAGGTGGAGGTCGTCCTCGACCAGAACGTGGCCAAGTCCTACAACGCGCCGGCGTACAGCTACCTCAGGTCCCACGGCGTGCTGGTGCACTGGGCGCCGAAGAGCTACGACGTGACCCACCAGAAGACGATCACCGTAGACGGTGACGTCTCCGCCATCATGACGCTCAACCTGACGAGCGAGTACTACGCGACGAGCCGCGATTTCGCCGTGATCGACCGCGACGCGGCCGACGTGCACGCGATAGAGACGGTGTTCGCCAACGATTTTGCGGGTGCCACGTCCTCGCCCGAACCAACTGGGTCGGACCTCATCTGGAGCCCGGGGGCGGACACGCCACTGGTCGGCATCATCGGTTCGGCGCGGCACACCCTGTACGTGGAGAACGAAGAGATGAGCGAGTACACCATCGTTGACGCCCTGGCCGCCGCGGCCAAGCGTGGCGTCAACGTCGAAGTGGTGATGACCTACCAGTCCTCTTGGAGGTCGGACCTCGACAAGTTGGCCGCCGCGGGCGTGCATGTCCGCACCTACTCTCCCGATGCCAGCCTCTATATCCACGCCAAGGTCATCGACGTCGACCCCGGCTATCCCGACGAGCAGCTGGAGATCGGCTCGCAAAACTTCTCGTGGGCCAGCCTCCAGTACAACCGGGAGCTCGGCCTGGATCTGGGGCGGGCACAGGCGGGCATTGTCCAAAGCGTGGCCGCCACCGTACGCTCGGACTTCGCCGCGGGTGAGCCATGGGCGGGCTGAACGGTCCCGAAGCCCTCGCCATGAGCTTGGTGGGGCTCGGTTCATGTACCCTTAGGTGACCACTCGGGCGAGTGGCGGAATTTGGCAGACGCGCAGGATTCAGGTTCCTGTGTCCGCAAGGACGTGGGGGTTCAAGTCCCCCCTCGCCCACCCGGTTTGACCAGGGCTTTTACCCTGAAAGGCGCCTCCCGTGGCGGGGTGCTCCGGAGGCGTTTGCTAACCATTTGCTA
>JBKQUU010000092.1:0-7581 GCA_052325485.1 Acidimicrobiales bacterium
TAGCCGGCAGACGCCCGGCGCAGCGCTTGGGCCGCCTCGCCCGCTCCGGTCCCCACCCAGCGGCCGGCACCTTCGTAGAGGTCCAACAGGTCACGCTCGACCTGGGAGTGGTCCTGGCGTACCTGGCGCAGCTGGTGGGACGGGTCGGGCGGCAAGGCGGCCAACAGCCGCTGGCGCTCGGCCAGAAGCTGGGCCAGGGCTTGTTCCCGGCGCTCGGCCAGGGCCCAGGCGTGGCGGCGTTCCTGGGCCCAGGCCCAGGCCAGGTGCCGGGCGGCGGAGCCGAGGTCGGGGGCGACGACGTGGACGTGGCTCTCCCGCCGGGCACGGCTCATGGCCACGTAGGCCAGTTCTCGGCCGCCCCCGTCCTCCAGGGCGTAGGTGCTGTCTGAGGTCGAGCCCTGGCAGCGATGAGCGGTCATGGCATAGCTGTGGGCGAGCCGCTCGGCCCCGATGTCGTCGGGGCCCAGGCGCAGCTCGGCCCCGTCCGCGGTAGTGGCGACTAGGGACTGTCCTTCGACGTCAACCGAGCTGACGACGGCGCGCTGGGAGGTGACCCAGGCCCCGGCCGGGCCGGGGGCCAGGGTGACGACGCGGTCGCCGGCCCGGTAACGCCGGCCTCCGGGGGCGGCCAGCTCGGGCCCCGAGAGGTGGCCGAGGTTGCCCCAGACCTCCCGGGCGGCCCGGTTGAGGGCCTCCACGGCGTCCCGGTGGTAGGCCACGAGCAGGGCGTCGCTCCCGCCGGCCACGTCGTGGGCCCAGGCCTTGACCATCTGGTACATGGCCGCCTCCCGGGTCGGCGCCGGGTGCACGCGGCGCTCCACGAGGTACCAGGCGACGGCGCTGGGCAAGTGCCCCGAACGCAGGTGGCCCAGGGCATGGCGCTCGGCCGGGTCGGTCTGGCGCAGGTTGTCCATGAGCGTCCAGACATGGTCAGGGTGACGGGAAGCCAGAGCTTCCAAGGCGCCGCCGGGGCCGACCGAGCCGATCTGGTGGTAGTCGCCCACGGCGACGAGCTTGGCCCCGGCGGCCTCGACCGCTCCCAGCAACCTGCCCACGTCGGCGTCCGAGGTCATCGAGGCTTCGTCCAAGATGACCACGTGGCGGGGGGTAAGGGCCTCTTGGTGGTGCTCCAGGCGCCAGGTGAGCAAGGCCACGGTGCGGGAGGCCACGCCGGCGCCCGAGCCCAGCGCCTTGGCCGCCTGGCCCGACGTCGCCGCCCCCACCACCTGGTAGCGGGCGGCCTCGAAGCCCGCTCTCAGCGCCGCCAGGGTGCTGGTCTTGCCGCTGCCGGCCACGCCGATTATCAAGTCCAGGGCGTGGCCCGAGGTCAGAATGCCCTGCGCCAGCTCGGCCTGGCTCTGGCTCAGACGGAAGCCCCCGGACAGCTCGACCTGGCGGACAGCGTCGGCGGCCCCTTCGGGCCCGATGGCCGGCCCGGCCCGGGCTACAAGGCGCTCGGCCAGGGTGGCGATGCGTGCCTCGTCCTCGAGCACGCAGGCCGCCGCCCACACCGGCTCTCGGGCGCCGGCCACCCGGGGCAGGGCCACGGCGTGCTCATGGGACAAGACCGCCTCGACCGCTCCGTCCAGGTACGAGACAGGTAGGCCGTGCAGGTGGGGGGCCACGGCCACCACCACGTCGCCCCGGGTGAAGGTCTTTTCCGACGCCAGGCGGCCACCGGGGGCCAGCAACTGGGCGGCCACCTCCTCCACGATGTTGGGGCCAGGCGGCTCGTAGGCCTGCCCCGCCCGCTCGACGGCCGCTTCCAGCTCGGGCGCCGGGTAACCAGCCCGGACCAGTTCGTCCCGCCAGCGGGCGACCAGGTCTTCTACGTGGTCGTGGCCCTTGCGGTCCCGGGTGGCGCGGGCCGCCACCGAGCGCGACCGGTAGGAGGCGTCAGGGCCGACGGCGGCCTCGATCTGGGCCGAGCGGCGGGCGTGGACCTGCCAGGCTTGTTTCGGGATCCCGGCGATGGCCCAGCCCCCCAGACGGCCCGACGGCCCGGGGTCGGCCTCGATGCCGTAACCAAGCTCGACCGCCGTGGCCGCCCCCGCCATGCGCCCGACGGCGGTGGCGGCGTGGAGGTGGTCGCGCACCAGCCCGGTGTCCAGGCCTTTCCAGCCTCCTTTGTGGTCGCCCATGTGCACAAAATTGGCCAAAAGAACGTGGTCGTGGACCTGGGGGTCGCCACACCTGGTCGTGGCATGGCGGGACACCGCCCAGGTGAGGCCCCCGGTCGGCGTGCGCACCTGGGCCCGGCCTCGCCGCCCGCCTTGGTCCTGGACAACCTTGTCCAGGTACGCCATGGTGGCGTCTCTCTCGGCGTCGGCGATGGCGTGCATGTCTTCGGCCCGGCCGATGACCCCGAGCTCGGCCACCGTCTTATGGGGGCTGACGACGATTTCCAGGCCCGGGCGCAGGCAGGAGACGAGGCGCTCCCCGCTGAGCGGGTGGCGAGCCCCGCCCGGCCCGAACACCGCCCTCCACTGGTTCAGGCCCGCTTCGCCCTGCAGGCCCAAGGCGGCCGCCCCCGCCCCGCCCCAGGCCATCGGCGTCTCACCCCGGGAGGCGTAGTACTGCTGGGCGCCGGCCACCGGGTCGTCGCCCCGCCCGGCCACGGTGTGCTCGTGGTAGCCGACCGAGTCGAGCCCCATCATCCGCATCCACGCCACCGCCCCTCACCGCCTTTTCCCACTCGCTCAACGGGCGCCACAACAACTTGACAACCGGAGGTTGTAATCGTGTTCCAAAGGTTATGTCTTTTTACTGGGTAGGTGGAAGCTTGTAAAGAGGTTTCTTGTGAGCGGGCAGTAGCGGTCAATAACGGTCAAGAGATTGTTGGGGACCGACGAGGCGAGATCTGACGCCTGATTGACAACTGTGAGGTCCTGACTGAAGATCTTCGAGCTCTCAGGTTGGCTCTTCTTATCGTTGGAAACGTCCATGGACATAGTTGGTGGTTATCTGGACGGCTACGGACAATTATGGATGATGTCGTGACGGGTGGGCAAAGAACTCGTGATGAGGTGCCGGCTGTGCAGCAATGAGAATTAAGCGGTTGCAGGAGAGGTGCGAGAAGTGGGACGGGTCGTGCGGTGCCGACGACAGGTAGGCAGACCGAAGGCGATGGAAAGGAGAGCGCCGTCGCTGACGACGTGGCCCGGTGACTCAGTCATCCGCTAGCTAGTACAACCATTGCGCTCGCCGGAGTGCGATGCTCGCGACCGTCGACGGGGTCTTGGTTGCCGAGGCGTCCCAGCCCTGCCAGCCAACACTGTCGGCGAAGCCATCGGGCCAGGCTCCCGTGAGCGACATGACCACCTCTGCCCCTGTAGGTAGCGAGGGTGCAGAAGAAGGGTGTTGCGTTTCGGCCCCTCGTGACCAAGGAGACAGGTATCACGCACAAGTCCAAGGAGCGACAGTGACCGAGACCGACCCCATCGAGAAGATCCTCTACACCCCCACCGAAGCCGCCAAGGCACTCGGCATAAGCCGGTCCATGGTCTACGTGCTCATGGCCAGCGGGGACGTCCCGTCCGTGCGGATCGGCTCGTGCCGGCGCGTCCCTGTCGACGGCTTGCGACGTTACGTGGCGAAGCTTGCCAAGAAGGATGCTCCCCGGGTGCCAACAACTGCGCCGGCCCAGCGGTGGACTTGAGTGTGGAGCGGCGCTCAAATAACGGCGGCGACTTTGGTGACGTCGCGGCGTGTGGTCTTCGCCGTGAGGAGCCGGTCTCCGCCGGCTGACGGAGGTTGGCGGCGGCAGCCTGAGCGTGCCGTGCCGCGCCGAGACCGGTGGAGGACGGAAGCAAAGGGGCCAAACGGTCAGAGCGCCGTCGTAAGGTATTGGGCGCGATGAGCGAGCGCAGAGGTACAGGCGAGGGAGCGGTCTACCGCCGGCCCGACGGGCTGTGGGTCGCCGCCGTTGAGCTACCGCGAGGTCTCGACGGCAAGCGCAGGCGACGTATCGTCAAGGCCAGGACGAAGCGGGAGGTGCTCGCCCGGCTCGAGCAGGTCCGGAAGCATGCTTCTGAGGGGGTCGTCCCGGACCCGGCCACCACCGTGGCCGCTTATCTCTGTTGGTGGCTCGACAATGCCTGCGGCCAGCTGAAGCCCGCCACGCTCGCGAACTACCGCATAACCGTTTCCCGCCATGTCAAGCCCTACCTGGGCGCTGTCCGCCTGGCCCAGCTGTCGCCCGCCCATGTGCGCACCATGCTGACCGGCCTGGAGTCGGCCGGGTACAGCGCCAACACCAGGCGGCTGGCACGCTCAGTGCTACGCCGAGCCCTCGGCCTGGCTGAACGGGACGGCTTGGTGGCCCGCAACGTCGCTGCGCTCACCGACGGGCCCTCAGTGGCCGGCACGCGCCTGGACGACGCCCTCGACGCCGCGCAAGCAGCCCGCGTACTGGAAGTGGCCAGCGGCGACCGCCTGGAGGCCCTGGCCGCGCTGGTCCTCACCTTGGGGCTGCGGCGGGGCGAAGCCCTCGGCCTGCGGTGGACGGACGTCGACCTTGACGCCAAGACGCTGACGGTCGGGCGCACCCTGGCGCGAGTGCCGGGCCAGGGACTTGTGACGACCAGGCCGAGGACCACCTCCGGGCGGGACCGGCCTGGCAGGAGAAGGGCTGGGTGTTCACCACGCCCCTGGGCATGGCGCTGGACCCACGGAACGCCCTTCGCTGGTGGCACGGCCTGTGCGAAGGCGCTGGCCTGGGCAGGCGACGCTTTCATGCGAGCCGGCACACGGCCGCAACATTGCTGCTGGACCGAGGGGTGCCGTTGGAAGTCGTCTCTGCGATCCTCGGCCACGCCTCGTTGGCCATCACAGCCGACGTCTACGCCCGGGTGACCCTGGACGCCAAACGACGGGCGCTCGAGGCCTTGAGCGACGCTTTGGAGTCGCACAAGTAATTCTCCCGCGTCACCAAGTGGAAATTCGTGGGCCAGCAGACGACGCGTTGCGAGTGAAATTCGTGGCTACCCCCGCGGATCCTGTGGCTACCCCTGTGGCTACCCTAGGGGCTTCCGGGCCTCCCGCTCCGAGGCCCGTACCCCTCTTGACCTGCACTTACTCCGTCGGGCGGGCGGGACTTGAACCCGCGACCCCCAGACCCCCAGTCTGGTGCGCTACCAAACTGCGCCACCGCCCGTGCACGATGCGAAAGACGAGGCTAACAGCTTCGGCCGGTCCTCACAGCTTGGCGCCGGCCCCGTGCTGAGCAGCCCATTCGACCAGACGGGCTATGACCACCTCCTGGCCCAGCTCCTGGTGGGGCTCGTGGCGGAAACCAGGCAGGACGACCAGCTCTTTGTCCGGGCCGGCCACCGCCGATATGAACTTCTGGCTCGACGAGACGGGCACGATCGGGTCGACCTCACCGTGGACGACCAGCAGCGGAACGGTGAGCTCCCCCGCCGCCCGGAGGGCCAGACGGCCCGCCCGGTACATCTCGATCACGGTCCGCGCCGGTGCTCGCCCGTGCCAGACCAGTGGGTCGTCGATGAAGCTCTTGACAACCTGAGGATCATGGCTCAGCCCCCCGGGAGGCACCCGCGCCACGCCCGTCCCCGGCGCCACCGCGGCCAAGGCGCGCACCGGCCACACCTGCCAGGCCGGACGGGACGCCAGGTGCACCGCCGGCGCCGAGAGGACGAGACCGCCAAGCTTGCCCGGCCTCGTGGCCGCATAAGCCGCCGCCAATGCGCCCCCCAAGCTGTGGCCGAACATGACCACACCGGCACCCGCTCGGCTCACAAGTTGGTCGATGTCGGCCAGGGCCCACTCGAGACGTTCGATGTTGGCCCGCGGCCCCTCGGAACGTCCGTGCCCCCGTAGGTCCAGGGCCCACGTCGAGGCGCCGCTCGCGGCAAAAGCAGTTCCAACGTGGTCGTAGCGCCCGGAGTGCTCGGCATATCCATGCACGATCACGACAGCAGAGCGGGCAGGGCTTGCTGCTGCGGGGGGTGCCCAGTGCCGGACGTACAAACGCCGTCCCCCCTCCCCCACTATCTCGTCCGTCGGCGGGTGGGGCCCGGTACCGGCGGCCGCCGCGGCCGGGGTCAGATGTGCTTCGGGAGCCATTCGATGAGCCAGTAGATCCTGTACACCATATAAACGGTCACGCCGACGACGAGGAGCTTGAAATGCCACGGGGCACCTTTGGCCTTCTCCTCTGCCGGCGCTGGGCCCGCGGGCAGCGCCGGGGCCACGGCCGGCTCGGCGCCCGTCGGAGCAGCCAGGGACCTGCCGCACGTCGGGCACTCGCCTGTGCCCAGGAGCTGAGGCGGGTTCCAGAACTTGCTGCAATCGTCACACCACGGCAAGTGTGCCCTCCTTCACGACCACCAGGCTAGGGCCGCCGTCGTGACTGAGATCTTCGGTGCTTTTTGTCGCACATGGCCAGGTCCTCGTCAATCTCCCTGTGTGGACGGGCTACTGATGTAGCTCTTTCTTTCATACCGCGGAAAATAGCCGCAAACGCACGTTTGGTGGTCGGAGGAGTTGAAGGAGCCGAAGGGCCATGGCGGCAAAAAGGCTCCTTGACTAGGATTTTCGGTGTAGCCCCGCCCTTTCAGTGCCGGTGGGACTGTGACTACTTGGCAGCGCTGTGCGAGAACGGCGCGGCGCGGTTGGGGGCTACGTGTTCCATGTCACCCACGGAAGAACGATGGGGGGCGGTTCTGGTGGGGCGTGACCATCCCGGTGGCCGGCTGCACGGGCTGCTACTGCTGCCCCATGAGCGTCCGGCTGCCGAGCGGGCATGGGATGGCTACGAAAGCAGGCCCGACACGCGCCTGCGGCAGAACTATGGCCCCGCAGGTATGGCCTTGCTCGCTGCCTCGCGTATAGGCACCAGGCTCGCCTTTGGTACCGGCGTCGTCGGCCTCCTCCTATATGCCGCGCCCGCGTTCGGCGCGTCGGGCCTGGCCCTAGTGGCGTTGGGCATGGCATTGGCTTGTGTGGGTATTGGCCGGGGCTTCCAGGCCGGAGCCGCGGGTAGGCGTTTTCGCGGTGGTCGCCCATATGTCAAGCGCCCTGACCGGCCGTGGTGGTAAACGGACCGTTTTTGGTGCAACCCACCGATTTACGGTGCAACTGCAGTTTTGGTGCAAAGACCGACTCCGCCCTGGTATTGTCGAACATACGTTCCCTCCTGGGCCAGGGGGGACCGTCTCGCCGGCCCCGGGCTGGCCATCGTTGACATCGGCGGGTACGGGAGGAGCTGGTCCATGGGCTTGACGCTGGCGGAGCTGAGGCAGGCCATGAGCGCCTATACCGCCGCCTTCGACGCCGCCGTGGTGCCCCCGGGCCGCCTGGGCGAGCTACTGAGCGACGCCGGGGCCATCGAAAGGATGGCCAGTGCGCTGTCCTGCTTGGTGGCGGCCCGCCTGGCCGGCGGGGCGGTGCCGGGGAACAAGCCCGGCCTGGCGGGCCGAGCCGGCTCGGCC
The DNA here is from genome assembly GCA_052325485.1 of Acidimicrobiales bacterium. Lineage (GTDB taxonomy): Bacteria > Actinomycetota > Acidimicrobiia > Acidimicrobiales > Palsa-688 > Fen-671. The sequence goes on from JBKQUU010000092.1 coordinate 7,455, forward strand.
CGGGCCGCGGCGCAGGCCCTGGCCCGCTCGGCAGGCACGTCGCTGGGCGAGGCCCGCCGGGCCATAGCGGCGGGCCAGGCCATGGCCGACCAGCCCGAGGTGGCCGCCGCCGCCCGGGCCGGGGAGC
>JBKQUU010000093.1:0-7784 GCA_052325485.1 Acidimicrobiales bacterium
TAGCCGACGCGGCTGAAGGTGTTAGCCGCCAGGGTGATCTGGGTCCCGTCGAGGCCGCTGCCCGAGGGCGGGGGGCTGCCCGAGCCGTCTGTGCCGGCGGCGTAGCTGTAGGCGTCGGTGGGTGCTACGGCGGGGGCTTCGCCTACGAACACGGTGCCGAACATCTGGGTGATGGTAGGTGAGGTGGTGCCGTTGACCGTGACGGTGTCACAAGGGGGCGGGCCGGCCGCATAGCTCTGGTCCGAGGCGGCCACCCAGGCGCCGGTCCCGCTGGGCCCGCCGGTGGGGTCCCACCACTGGATGGAAGTAGCCCCTCCCAGGTCGCAGTCGGCGATGGTGACAGATGTGAACGAGTTGTCGTCCGAGGCGCGTACGTCGAAGAAGGTGCCGCCCGTGCTGAACGACGGGGCACCGACCGGGTTGCTGGCGTACCGCCCCACCGTGAGCGCTCCGACGCCACTACCAGTGGCAGTGATGGACCCACTACCGGTGGATGATGTAGCCACAGCTGACCCGGTGGATGACGTGTTGGTGCCCTGGCCGCAACTGTTCAGTGCTGTGCTGTTGGGCGCTGTGCACGACGGCGCCACCGAGCCTGGCGCCACATAGGTGTATTCGTCTGCAGTGTTATTGGGAGGTGGCACCTCCGATGATGGAGGAGACGTGATGAAGCCAGCGGTGTTGAGGACCGGGATCTGGACCTCAACGTCGGCTGGTGGGAACGGTGGTGATGGCAGGAATGCCGAAGCGGCGACCGCTGACGGTACATTGAGCACGACCAGGGTGTCGCTGTCGCTGGTGGGTGCAGCGTGGGGTGGGATAGGGACTGCAGCACCCACGAACAAGAACTGCACATTGGTGACGCCGCCTAGCCCCACTCCAGTGATGTCGAGCTGCTGTCCGCCAGAGACCAGCCCTGATGTCGGTGACAGGCTTTGCACCGCTGGGTACGGGAACGTGAGGGTGTCGCCCGGGCTCCCGGGATTAGGCGGCGAGGTTACGGTGGCGCCGGGGATCTCCGTGACAGGCACTTGCACCTCGACGTCGCACACCAAGTTACCGGCGACACTGGCCATCGCCGGGGTAACGTTTGTGGTGATAAAGGTGAGCGATGTGTCCGTTCCTCCTGCCTGCGGGGCAATGGACAGCGAGGCACCGGCGTTGCAACCCTTCCCAGCCTGGACGCCTGCTGGGGGTGCCAGGATCACTGTGCCTCCGGTGAGCCCGGTACCAGCGATGGCGACTGACTGGTCCCCCACCACCGGAGACGTATGGATAGAGAGGTCCGTTACAGCCACTGGTACCAGGTAGAACTTGTCGTTGGCTCCGGTGGCAACGGACGAGGATGTCACCACCTGGGTAGCGGACCCCGTCACTGGGATGTCCACGATGAGGTCGGTGAAGAGGTCACCAGTACCGCCGCCCCCGGTGTAGGCAGCGTACTCCGAGGACGCGTCCGGAGCCGTGAAAGAGATGCTGGTGCCTGCGGCGTTGGGGGTGGCCGGGGCAGTAACGAACGAGATGTCCTGGGCAGGCTGGAAGGATACCGACGTGACCCCGTTGAGGTCCGTGCCGGTGAGGTTGACAGTCTCTCCGCCCACCACAGGTCCAGCCGCTGGCCCAGCGGTACCGTCGGCGAGGGTGGTGGCCACCCCAGTGACTATGGGTAGTAGTGCCGTGTAGCCGTCGGAACTGATATTGGCAGCCGATGTGGCCACCGGGGTAACTACCTCTACGTCCACGGTGGTGTTGACGTTCTCCGCCCCAATCGCCGCGGTGAGGTTGGGCTCCACTACCTGGAGCGACGTGTCGGTCACAGAGGTGGGTGTCTCGGTGGCTTCCACCGTTGGGGTGGTGCCCGGCAGCACGAACTCTACCGATGTGGCGCCGGTGAACCCGGACCCTTCGACAGTGATCTGCTGGGCGCTGTTGCCACCCACTGGTCCACTGGTGGGGGTTATCGACTGGACTGTCGGGGACCCCCCACCGGGCGCCCAGGTGGGGTCGAACTGAGAGTCGTTGGGGTCGGCATTGGTCCCGCCGAAGGTCATCTGCCCCGAAGCGCTGTCCACGAAGATCGCGCCGAGACCGCTGTTGGCGTACTCGTCGTAGTACAGCAAGTGCCCGTTGGTCCCTAGCTGGGCGCCGTAGAGGCTGTTCTGCCCCGGTGAGACGTCTGTCGCCTGGGGACCGGCAGTTGGTGTCCCACCGGTAGCAGGTACGGAGTAGATCCCACCGGAGCCGCCGTAGACACCCGAGAAGTAGTACGTGCTCCCGTCGGGGGTCGCTGAAGGGGAACCGCCGGCAAAGTCGTTGGCGTTGGTGGTGAGGGAGACCGGGACCCGGACGGAAGTAGCGGAGGTCCCAAGTGTGGGGTTCACGGTGGCGAGGAAGTCTTCTCCCCCGGTGGGGTCGTCACACTGCTCGAACACGATCAGTCCGTTGGTGCCTGGGTTCCCAGAAGCGGACGCCCAGTAAGGCGACTGGCCGCAGACCGTTGAGGAGTTGCCTAACTCAGTGGGATTGGAGCCGGTGACCGACATCGTCCACAGCTGGGAACCACTCTCCACATAGGCGATCTCGGTGCCGTCGGGGGAGATCGTTGCGTCGGTGGCGTTGGGGTCCGCCAGGATATCGGTGGTCTGGCCCGAGGAGTTCATCACTCCGACCCCAGAGTTGACAAAGTACTCGCCGGCTGTGCCGGCGTCGTCGAATGAGCCGTACTGGAACACCATTTCCTGACCGTTGGCGGACCACTGTGACTGCGGACCGGCACCGGGGAGGACTGAGGCGGGGACCGACGTGCTGGTGAGAGGGTAGGAGACCTTGTACAGTCCGGGGCCAGAGCACCACTTGGGCACGATCAGGGGTAATTGCGCCTTGCAGTAATCGTAGAACTGGATCTCGTTGAACGGGGTCGCGGCGCTGGCGGGCGTGGCGCTACTGACAACCAAGGCTGTAGCCACAGAGACCAAAGTCAGGGCGACCAGCAGAGGGGCAGTGACGGCGGCGAGCGCACGCCGGAATGCGGGTGCCAACAGTGCTCCTGGTTGAGGTGCTTGAACACGATGTGTGTAGCGCCAACGTCGTCGCCGTGATGGCGCGCCTCGTCGGCCGGAACCAACAACTTGCTCGCCAGCTGCCGGTAAGGCCTGTACGGTGACGGTGTGGCGGCTCTGCAGAGGCTTCGCTGCCGACCACCGAGAGTACTGGTGCCGTCGAGGCGCTGACATGGTCTCCCCTCCTATAAGTTAGGGCGACCCGACATATCTTGTTAGGACAACCCGAGGCATAAATAGCACGGGTGGGCCGAGCGGAAAAGGGCTGATCCTGTGCCGAGAAGGACTTGGAGCATGGTCAGTGCCCGCAGTGTGTCACTGCGCGCGAATTGCACCAAAACGGGGGGTCGCTCCGGGCAGCGCCGGGGACATTCGGCCCTAGGCCCTGCTGGTAGCGAAGCCCTTTCTTCAAGCCTCGCCCGCTGGCTTGCCCGGGGCGTGCGGCTAGGTCTCGCCGGACCAGGACTGTTCAAAAAGCTGCGAAGCGTGGCGGGCGCACGCCGCGACGGCGTACCAGCGGCCTTGACCATCCCAGCGCCGACCCGACCTCACCAGCGGTTCCGGGCACTTGGCGGGACGCCCGTCCTCCTCGGTGCAGATGAGGCGATGGCATCGTCCTCGCTCGGCTGTCCAGGCCCCGGCGTAGTCCTGCACCGCCACGATGGTACCGAGGCGGTCCGACCGGTAGGCTGCGCTAGGTCCAAGCCGGGGGACGGTACCGAGCAAGGCCGCCGCCAGTTCTCCAGATGACTGGGCCCCAAGCCGACGTTGGAACAGATGCGTCCGCTGCTCGCTACCTCGACAAGCGCCTCCTTGCCCAACGGGTGCTGGTTCAGGGCTGGCACAAGGACCCTGGCTGAGCCGCTCCAATAGCCGCCTGAGGGCTAAAAGCCATGCTCAGCCCTGGTGCCCCCGGGCGGACTCGAACCGCCGACGCACGGTTTAGGAAACCGACGCTCTATCCCCTGAGCTACGGGGGCATCTGCTTCTGACCAGCTCGTTTGTAGTTCGGGACTGTAGTGTAGCGCGCCCTTGGGTAACTACCGGGCCGCGTCTGCGTGAGCTCGCCCTCGGTGTCGGGGACCACCTTCTGCCGCTCTCTCGCCACATTTTAGCCACATTGACCGCGCGATCTTGCGCCTGGTAAACTTTTTGCTTGCATTCTTCGATCCTGTTTGGCAGATTTTCCCATTCATCGTGCATTGGGAAAGCCGTCGAGCACAGTCGCAGGCCCTTTCTACTCGAAGTCCTTGACCACCAGGGAGCGAAATGTCTGAGCTGACTGCAAGCCTGATAGCCGAATTGCAGGGCATCGACACCCCCACTCTGTGCAACGCTCTCGAAGTGCTCGTCCCGCAGCGGCACGGCTACGGGTACACCACCGAGCCGTTGTTTTGTGCGCGGCCCGAGCTCAAGCCCATCGTGGGGACCGCTCGTACGGCGACGATCCGCAGCGCCCATCCGAGCGACCTGTCACCCGAAGAGGCTCTGGCGCTTTCTGATAACTATTTTCGCTATGTCGACAAGGGCCCGAAGCCTAGTGTGATCGTCATCCAGGACATCGACGAGCACAAGGGCTACGGCTCGTTCTGGGGGGAGGTCAATAGCGCCATTCACGCCGGACTGGGTTGCGTCGGCGTAGTGACTGATGGTGCCGTGCGCGATCTGCCCGCCATCGCCCCAGGCTTCCAGATGCTGGCGGGACGGGTCGTCCCCTCCCACGCCTTCGTCCACCTCGTCGATTTCGGCCGCCCGGTGAACGTGGCGGGTATGCGCGTCCGTGATGGGGACGTGATCCACGCTGACCAGCATGGCGCGGTGGTCATTCCCCTCGACGTGACCGCGAAGGTCCGGGGTGCCGCCGACGAGATCGTCCGCCATGAGAAGGTGATCATCGAGGCCGCTCGGGAGCCTGGCTTCAACTTCGCGAGACTTCTGGCCGTGCGACAGCGCGATCGTGAGAGTCACTAGCAACTGCGCGCCGCATGGGAGGTACCCTCGAACCATGCATAAGTGTTCCCTTATGCATCACGCCATAAGTTGGAGCACAAGGGAGGGAGCATGCGTTTCACACGAGGGTTCCACAATCGCCACCAAGAGGCTCGTGACCCCCGTCTGCCTCCGGGCCAGTACGACACCGGGGCATTGTGGCCCGTGCTCACCGCCGAAGTGACGCCCAGGCTTTCTCTGGCGTCGTGGGCGTTTACGGTGGAGGGCCTGGTCGAACGTCCAACCACTTGGACCTGGGACGAGATCCACACCTTGCCCCCATCGAGCTACGAGGGGGACATCCACTGCGTCACAACATGGTCCAAGCTCGGTGTGACCTTCAAGGGAGTCTCGGTCGACACCCTGCTGGCAGCCGCGGTGCCCTTACCCGAGGCGACCCACGCCCTGGCCTTTTGCTATACCGCCCGGTCCACCACGGTCCCGCCCACGGCCTACACCACTAACTTCCCACTGGACGACCTTACCGGCGGCAAGGCTTGGGTTGCCTGGGAGTACGAAGGCGAGCCCCTTGCCGTCGAGCACGGGGGACCGGCCCGGCTCCTGGTCCCGCACCTGTATTTCTGGAAAAGCGCCAAATGGGTCGCCGGGCTCCGGCTCCTGGACCACGACCAGCCCGGCTTTTGGGAACGTAACGGCTATCACAACCGCGGCGACCCCTGGCTCGAAGAGCGTTACGACGGAGACTGATCACGAACGGCTGGCGCGATCAGGGCCCGTCGCCCGGCTCGCCAAGAGCACTACGCCGCCCATCGACGATGACCGGGCGGAGGCCCGCATACCGACCAGGGCTTCCTACGGGCGCGACGAGCCATGTGGAGCGCGAGCGTGAAGAAAGTGCGCACTCGCGAACTACTCGCGACTCAGGACCAGGTTAGGAGCGAAATGCAGAGCATCGTTATTGGCGTGGACGGCTCGCCCGCGTCCCAGCAGGCGACCGAGGTCGGCCTCCGGCTGGCCGGGAGCCTGGGAGCACACGTGACATTCGTTCATTTCTCGCCATTAGCTGACAAGCTGGACCAAGAAGACCCGGACAACGGGCCATCCCAGCAGCGGCTTGAAGAGGCGGACCGGGTCCTTCGACAAGCCGCCGAAGGCGCCAGGGCGCGGGGAGTCCCCGCAGAGCTCGTACTCTACGAGTCCGACATGATCGCGCCAGAACTCGCAGGGACAGCAGAAGGCCGAGGAGCAGATTTTATCGTGGTGGGTAACCGTGGCCGGAGCGAGGTCGCCGACATCGTGCTCGGAAGCGTCTCACACGAGCTGCTCCGCATGTCCAACGTCCCGGTCGTGGTGGTCCATGCCGGCGCCCAGGAGAGCTCAAGCCTGCGTCACGTCCCTTAGCCCGTGGCAATGCGCTCCTAGGATCGCCGCGTCGGGAGCGTTCGGGGGGATGTCACGGTGCTTCATCAAGGCGTGCACTTCGATACGGGCACGGTCTTTCGCGGCCCGGGGTATGCCGTTTCGACCCGTCCCCGGCCCCCAGATCCGGCTACGACCAAGCGAGAACTTGCGATCGTCCGTGATGACTTGCACGCCAACGCCGTACGGGTGGTGGGAAGTCACATCGAGCGGCTTACCCTGGCGGCTGAGATCGCCCTCGACTTGGGCCTTGAGGTGTGGTTCTCCCCCGCGTTCTTCGAGTACCCGCCGGAGGAGACGTCTCCTCCCGCCGTGGAGCAGGCCGCAGGAGCAGCGGCCCCGCTTGCGGCAGCCCACCCCGGACAAGTGGTCTTCGTGGCCGGCAGTGAGCTCACCTTGTTCATGCCCGGGCTCGTCGGTGGCAGGACGATCGCCCAACGGCTCGAGCGCCTGAAGGGAGAACCGGCGCTCTTGGGCAACGGACGGCTCAGCGCGTTCCTCAATGACCTGGCCCCTCGCCTCCGCAGCGTGTTCTGCGGCCCCATTAGCTACGCAGCCCTGATCTTCGAGCAGGTGGACTGGACGCCTTGGGATTATGTCGGCCTCGACCACTACCGGGACGAGCGCGTGAAGGACAGCTACGTCGAGCGCCTCGCTCCCTTCCTCCAGCTGGGAAAGCCGGTCGTCGTGACTGAGTTCGGGATGCGGACCTACCGAGGCGCCGAGAGCTCGGGTGCCCTCGGGTTCGGGGTGACGGACACCACGCGGCTCTGGCTGCACACGTGGCCGGTCATCGGACGCTTCGTACGCCCGCGCTTGCGGGGCGTCTTCGAGCGGGACGAGGCTATGCAGGCCCGCGAGCTGGCGGAGACGCTCGACATCTTGGAGGGTTCCGGGGAGGGTGGCGCACTGCTCTCCACCTTCGCCACCCCCGGGGCGTGGACCGACCACGACCCCCGCTACGACCTCGACATGGACTCGATGTCCCTGGTGAAGGCGCTCCCCGACCGACGGCGTGGCTCTACGTACCCTGACATGCGCTGGGAGCCCAAGGAGGCCTTTGCCGCCGTGGCCCAGCACTTCAGCGCCCACCGGCCCGGTGACCGCTCACCGTCCTCCGGGACCTGACCGACCTCTGCGCGCCATAGGCCGTCCTGCCCTGGGCCGGCCCTTGCCCCGGTCCCGGTGCTGGCCGCAGTCGACGCGCCTGGCACTTTTTAGCAGGGCCCCCCGGCCAGCCCGGTCCCTTTGGGCCGTCAGGCGCCCGGTGGCCGGTACGTCGCAGGCGCCTTGGCCGCGGCGTCAACCTCGGCCGCGGTCAGGAGGACCACCGTCCGGACCTTGGCCGCGCCCGAG
>JBKQUU010000094.1:0-15777 GCA_052325485.1 Acidimicrobiales bacterium
TAGTCATCACCGCCATGACCACCAGCACGAAGGGCACGTACATAAGTGCCCTCCAGTTGCCCCAGGCCACCACCGCCACCAGGAGCAGGCCCATCTCTATCAAGTGGGACACGACCTTGGAAGCGACCGTGGCCGCCGGGAGGAGCTCCCTGGGGAAGTACGTCTTTTGGATCAGGTTCTGGTTGCCCACCAGGCTGCCCATGGACTCCATGACGCTGGCCTGGAAGAAGTTGAAAGGCAACATGGCGGCCAGGAGCATGAGGGCGTAGTTGTTGATCCCGCTAGGTATGCCCGCCGGGGGGTTGATGTGCAGGAGCACGGAAAAGACGATGGTGTAGATCAACATGTTGGCCAGCGGGTTGATCATCGACCAGCCCCAGCCGATCACGGAACGCTTGTACTTCGAACGCAGGTCCCGCAATGTCAGGTTGTAGAAAAGCTCTTTGTAATGGCTGTACTCGCGCAGGCTGGGCGGCGCCGTCTTGGCCGTCATGGTGGTCGTGCGCGTACTGGCCGGGCGCGCCGCCGCCTGGTTGCGCCGGCCTCGCTTGGAGGAACCATTGCCTTGGCCGTTGGCGCCGTTCTCAGGCTCTTCGGGCCACGCCTCCAATGAGCCGGGATCGGAGGTGGCGCGGCTCACGGCTCCACCCGGAACAGCAGCCGGTTGCGGTTCAAGTTGGGGTTGTAATAAGGGTCGCAGGACGAGCGCGGCCGCCAGCGCTCGTTGAACAGGGGGGCGTCCTCAGGATCCTCGACCAGGCCGCGGGTCGACCCCTCGGCGTGGAAGAGCGCGGCATCAGGCTCGTAAACCACCTGATAGCCGGCTTGGTGTAGGCGCAGACAGAAATCGACGTCGTTGTAAGCCACTCGGAGCCTCTCATCGTAGCCGCCCACCCGCCAGTAGACGCCGGGCCGGGTCGCCATGCAGGCCCCGGTCACGGCGGAAACGTCCCTGAGCAGGTCGCCCATCCGCCACCAGTTGCCCCATTCGACGGAGTTGGCGTGGCCGCGCCAGGCACCGATGATTATGCCCTCGTGCTGGACTTTCCCGTCCGGGAAGAGCAGGCGGGGCCCCACCGCGCCCACTTCGGGCCGTAGGGCCTGCTCGATGAGCCGGTCGAGCCAGTCCGTGGTCAGGACCTCGGTGTCGTTGTTCAAAAAGACCACGACGTCGCAGTCGACGGCGGCCACGGCCAGGTTGAGCTGGCGGGGGTAGTTGAACTCGTGCGGGTAGCGCAGGACCCGCCCGGGCAGGGTGGCCAGGTACTCGAGCGTCTCGGGGTCGTCGCTCTGGTTGTCGACCACCACCAGTTCGTAATTGCCGTAGACGGACTTGGAGATGACGCTCTCGACGCAGCGGCCCAGCAGGTGGCGGCCGTTGCGGGTGGGGATGATGATGCTGACCTTGGGCTCACCGGCGCGCCGGAAGCGCACCCGGTGGACGTCGAACCAGGCCCCCTCCTCGGTCCACCCGCCGGCGCCGCCGCCGTCCTCCCGCCGGCGCAGCCAGTCCCCCAGTGCCCGCTGGGCCGCCATCCACGCCCACGGCTTGTTGTCGCCGGCCGAGGCCGCCGACTGGCCGTGCATGCGCCAGCTGTACAGCGAGTCGGGGACGTGGGCAATGCGGTCGGTGACCTCGGAGACCCGCAGCACCAGGTCGTAGTCCTGGCTGCCGTCGTAGTCCGGGCGCAGGCCGCCCAGGCTCTCGATGAGCGCCCGCCGGACGACGAGGAAATGGCAGACGTAGTTCTGGCACAGCAACAAGTTGGGCGAGAAGTCCGGCTTCCACCGGGCCTCGGTGAACCGGCCGGCGGGGTCCAGCTTGTCCTCGTCGCTGTAGAGCAGGTCCAGGGCCGGGTCGGCGTCGAGCCAGCGCACCACCTGGGCCAGGGCATGGGGCTTCAAGACGTCGTCGTGGTCCAAAAAGCCGACGTACTCGCCCGTGGCCAGGCTAAGGGCGGCGTTGGTGGCGGCGGAGATGCCTGATCGGCGAGGAAGCCGGGTGAGGCTCAGGCGGCTGTCCCGCGCCACCAGCGACGACAGGGTGGCCAGGGTCTCGGCCCGCTCGGAAGCATCGTCGGCCAGGCACAGCTGCCATTTGGGGTAGGCCTGGCCCATGACCGACTCGACGGCCGCCTCCAACATCCACGCCGCCGTGTCGCAGACGGGCATGAGCACCGAGATCGTGGGCTGGTAGCCGGCCCCGGCCGCCTCGGCCCCGATGGCCGCCACCACCTCGGGGTTGGGCCCCCGGCGCTGGTGCCACAGCTCGTAGCGCTCGTCCTCGCTCAGGCTGTCGGGGACGAAAATGGCGGGCGGGTCGGCCACCGCCGGGGGGCGCAGGGGCACCCGCACCGGCGGCCTCGCCGGGTGGGCCGGCCGGCGTCCCACGGGCCCTACCGGGCCCCGGGGCGGGTCGATCCCGGCCCTCAGCAGTGCTCCGGTCAGAGCTGCCTCCCGCTGCGCCACCAGGTCGGCCCAGCGGGGCCCGAGGCGGCCGGCCACGTCGTCCCAGGCGGCCTCGTCGGTCAGCAACACCCAGCCGCGATGGCCCATGGTGGCGACGTCGGCCACCACGGCCCGGTCGTCCAGCGCTTCCAGGTACGTCCCCGTGACCGCTTTGGGGGTGCACAGCCAGGGCGTGCCGGCGGCGAGCGCTGCCGGCACCCACGACGAGGCGCTGGTGCCATGGTCGACCGGCGCCACCACCAAACGGGCCGTGCTCAGGGCCGCCACCAGGTCGCCACCTGAGGGCACGACCTCGGCCCCCACGCTGGCGGCCAAGTGGGCGAGGCCAGGCGTGGGCCAGTCGCTCACGACCCTCACCCTCATGCTCATGTCCCGCCGGCGCCAGGCGGGGACCAGCTCTTCCAGCGCCCGCAGGGCGGGGGCCTCGGGGTCGCCGGCGACGTCGAAGCTGTCGGTGGCCACCAGGGCCACTCCCTCCCTGTCCGCGAACCCCTTGCCCGGGCCCGGTCCCGGCAGGGGTGGGCCCAGGCGGGTGACGGCCAGCCCGGGCCGCAGACCGGCCAGCAGGTTGGCGTCGGCGTCGCTGGCGCACCAGGCCAGCTCGGTACCTTCCAGTTGGCGCAGCAGACGGGCCTGGTGGACCTCGTTTATGGTCTCGGTCCCCTCTGTGTGCCAGCTGGCACCGCCCAGGGCCTGGCTGCGCCGGAAGGGCAGGCGTTCGGAATAAAGGGCGGCCAGGGCCTGGGGCTGGGTGGAGCGCACCAGGGGCCAGAGCCGGGTCGTCAGCCCTTCGTCGCTCACCACGACGTGCGAGTAGTGGTAGCGCCGGTCCCCGCACCACGACATCCAGTCGAGCGGGCCCACCGCCACTTCCACCCCTTGACGTTGGTAGTAGGCGCCGTACCGGTCGCCCCCGAAGCCGTCGGCGCCGGCCAGGGTCACCCGGGTCGAGGGGCAGCGGGCCAGGGTCTCGACCAAGCCGGCCAGGCCTTCCATGCCGACGAGGGTGCCGGGGATGGTACCGGTGACCACGAGCACCCGCACCGGGGCGGCCTCGTCGCGCTCGGCCCAGCGCCGCGGCCCCACCGGGGCCGGGGCGGGCAGGAAGTGGGCCGGGCCGCGGACGCGCCATGATGGCTCGAAGACGGTGCGCAGGCCCTGGCGGCGGACGTGACCGAGCACTTCGCGTACGGTGGACGCGGGGCCCTGTCCCTCGCCGTCGGGGGGAAAGCCCTGAAGAGCGCGGGCCGAGACGGCGACCACGGTCGACGCGCTACCGGGGGTGTCCCGGAGGAAAGCCAGCTCCCGTGACCCCACGGCCATATGGCTGCCGAAGGGGGCGATGGCGCCACTGGGCCCGATGAAGCTGCCGGCCTCGAGGACCTGGCCCTGGGGACCGTAAAGCAGGGGGACCACGGCGCCGATCCCGAGCGGGCCGGTCAGTAGCTCGATGAGGGCGTCCTCCGGGACGGCCCCTTCCTCACCCCCGGCCAGGACCACCACGCCCACCCCGCCGGCCGCCGCCGTGGCGCCTACGCTCGCCAACCACGAGGCGAGCTCGTCTCCCAGCGTGCTGTCGGGGCCGGCCCTGAGGATGGCCAACTGGCCGGGCACGCTCAGGGCGCCGTCCCCCGGACGCGCTCGTACCACGCTCGGGCCGGAGCCAGTGCCCTCATGGTCAAGCTGGCGTGGATGGCCCTGAGCTCGGCCTGCTGGAGGGCGGTCTCTTCTTGCAGGCGCCTCATCTCCTTTTCCGTCTGCTCCAGGCGCCGGCGCACGATCACGTCCTGGCCGTGAACGGCCTTGATGGCGGACTCGACGCTGGTGTTGGCGGCATGCTCGAGGAGGGCGGAGCGCTCGCCGAAGCGCAGCCGCTCGACGGCCAGGCGCTGGCGGAGGGCCTCGTTCACCGCCTCGAGCTCGGCCGCCCGTTCCTGCCAGGCCGCCGCCGACAGGGTTGCCTCGGGCGCTTCGGGCCCGGTGGCAGCCGCCACCTTTACCAGGTTGGCGGTGGCGGCGTCGAGAGACTCGTCCAAGGTAGCCTCCAGTCGTTTGAGCCCGGCGGGCCTGCCCCGGCGGGCGAAGATGTTGTCCATGGTGGCGGCCAGCGCGGCCCCGTCCTGAGCCAGGGCGCTGGCATCACCCGTCCAGGCGGCGAAATTGCTGGCCGGGCTGTCCTCGCCGGCCAGGGCCACGTGGGGGGTGCCCAGGGCCCAGGCCAGCGCCATAAGGGCCCCGCTACGGGCCACGACCGCCTCGGCCCCGGCCACTGCCGCGGCCAGGTCGACCGGGCTGGTCACCCTCAAGCCCAGGCGGGGCCGCTCGGGGTGGCCGGGCCAGTCCTCGGGCTGGTGGCGGCCTTCCTCGGTCTCGGCCCGCCGCCCGGCCAGGACGGCCTCGGCCCCGGGGTCGTCCGCCGCCAGCGGGCCGGGAGCGAGCTGGACCACCTCGGCCGGTCGGTCCCCGCCGGCCCTCCGGGCCAGGCGCCCCAAGGCCAGCTCCAGGTCTTCGCCGGGCCCGGGCTCATCGGAGCCGTCGAACAGGCTGCCCTCGACGAGCACATAACGGCGCGGCAGGCCCTCGACCACCCGCAAGAAAGCACCCCGGGCGTCCAGGACGTGGCGCGACAAGTGCCGGGCGGCCAAGAGCGCCGGCTCGGGGACGGCGAAGGGCGGTCCCACGCTGGCGCTCGGTTCGAGGCCCCAGCCCTCCTCGGGCGCTATGGCCACCGTCGCCGTGCCCGTCTCGGCCAGGCTGTGGGCCATCTTGCTGCCGCCTGGTTCGGGGCCCCCCGAAGCCACCAGGACGCTCAGGGGAACCGAGGGCTCGGCCGGCCACTCGGGGCCCAGATGGTCCAAGCTCAGGCGGACGGCCGCCGGTTCGCCGGTGAAGCCCGGTTCGGCCCAGCCCGCCACCGCCCCATGGACGAGCACAGGCGAGAAACCGGGGCAGCGGGCGCGGACCTCGGCCCGCAACAGCCAACCAGTGAGGGCAGCCAACGGGTCAGCTGGTTCCCCTCCGGCCCACCAGCCCACGCGCAGGCGGCCGAGGACGTCGCTTCGGCCCATTGCCGGAAAGATTACTATCCCTCGTGACCTGCCCGGCTCACCGTGGCCCGCTCACCGTGGCCGGGGCCACCCCCAACTACGCTGCCACCAGTGCGCCCCGAACCCGGCACGGACGGAACCACGCCGGCCGGCCCGCCCCGGGGGGCCGTTTACGCCCATGTGCTCACCTTGGTGGGGGCGTTCGCGTTCTGGGCCTGGTGGGACAGGGGCCTTTGGTTTTTCGGGGACGAATGGGACTTCCTCGTCCAGCGTGGCCTGTGGCACCTGCCGGCCAACCCGGCCAGCATCTGGTTCCCCCACAACGAGCACTGGTCGACACTGCCCATCCTTTTGTGGCGGGCCCTGTTCAACATCTTCCACCTGAGCAGCTACTGGCCCTACATCGTCCCCGTCCTGGTCCTCCATGCCGGCATCATGCACCTGTCCTGGCGGCTCTCGTTGCGGGCGGGCGTACCTGCCGGGGTGGCGACGGCCGCCGTGGGCCTGCTCGGGTTCCTGGGGGCGGGGGCGGAAAACCTGACCTGGGCCTTCCAGGTCGGGTTCGTGGGCTCGGTCTTCTTCGGCTTAGTGGCCATGGACTTGCTCGACCGTTGGGGCCCGGCTTCGCCCCGTCCTGGTCCTCGTCGGGCGTCGAGCCTTTGGTACGCCTCTTTGGCCCTCGTGGCCAGCCTCATGTGCTCTACGATCGGCGACGCCATGCTGGTGGGGGCGGCGGTCCTGGCCGCCGCCCGGCTACCTCGGAGGCGAGCCCTGTGGGTGATCGGCCCTCCCCTGGCCGTTTATGCCGTCTGGTTCGCCGCTGTCGGGCGCCTGGGGATCTCGGCCCACTCCGACCGGTTCTCGCTGGCCGAGGTCAGCGGCGTCCCCGGTTATATATGGACGGGGCTGTCCTCGGCGTTGGGGCAGACTTTCAACCTGGCCGACGCCGGCGGTGCCCTCCTGGTGGGCCTGGGCGTGTGGACCGCTTACCATTTGCGCCGCCTGTGGTCCCGGTACCCGGCATTGCTCGGGCTGGGCGCGGCCGTCGTGGCTTTTTACGCCTTGACCGCCCTGGGCCGGGACACTTCGACCGTCGACGCCAGCGTCTCGCGCTACGTGTACATCGCCATAGCCTTGCTCGTGCCCGTCCTGGGCAAGATCCTCGGCCCGGCCCGGGCCTCCACCGGGGCGGTCGTCGGCGCCGTCGCCCTGCTGGCCCTGAGCGCCCTCGGCAACGTGGGGCAGGCCCAGAGCTGGGCCACCACTCGGGACGCCCTGACCTCGGCGTCCGAGGTACAGGTCCTGGCCACCGCCCGTCTGCTGGGCACGGGCGTCCAGTACGTCTCTGGGCCCGACGCCCCGCCCATCGGCGCCCTGCCCAACCTGACGGCCGGGCCCCTGGCCCACCTGCAGAGGGCTCATCTGCTCCCCACCACCCCCGTTTCCTCCTTCGACCTCATAAACGCCCGCACGGCGCTGGCCGTGGGCACCTGGAACGGCTCGGTGACCGCCCTCACCCGGCACCCGCTGTTCCGGGGCCGGTTCGCTTACGAGAAATCGACGTTTTCGACCGCTTCGTCACAACCGGCCGGTTGCCTGACCCTGGCGCCCCAGAGCACTAACCCGGTCCAGGTCTGGCTGCGCCTGCCGGCGGGCGAGAGATCGGCGTCGCTGCGGGTCATTTCGCCCCCCGCGGCCACGGGCACGGTCAATTACCTGGCCGCCGTGCTGGTGCCGCCTTCGGGGCCGACAACCTCGGTCCCCTTGGAACTGGTCGTGCCCCACAAGGGAAAGGGCTACCTGAGCGACAACGACCCTCAGGCCGTACTGGTCATCACCTGGAACGTCGGTACTCCGATCAGTCTGTGCGGCCTTTCCGGGCCTCTTTGAAACCGATGGACCTTCCCGGTGCCCCGGCCGCCCACGGCCGGCCACGCTGGCGCCAGTGGGCGACCAGCCTTTTCCCGCCGGCCGCCGGGGCCCGGCCACCGCGGTCACTGGTGGTCGGCGGCTACGCCGTGGGGACGGCATTACTGAGCGCGCTGGCCCTGTTGCGCCAATCGGGCGTCCCGGCCACAAGCACCGTCTGGGCCGAAGATGCGAAGATTTTTTATGCCCAAGCCTTGAGGTTGCCCTTCTGGCGGACGCTGTTCACCACCTACGACGGTTACGCCCAGCTCGAACCCCGCCTGCTGGCCCAGGTGGCCCGCTGGGCCCCGCCCGAGCGGGCCGCCGAGGTCTTCGCCCTGGCCGGGGCCATCAGTTTCGCCGCCAGTGCCTGCCTGGTCTTCCACATGGCCAAGGGCCACATCGGTCCCGCCGTGGTGCGGGGCCTGCTCGTGGCGGCCATGGCCCTGCTCCCCATCGCCACCTCCGAGCTGCTCGACAACGTGGTCAACGCCCCCTGGTGGTGGTTCTTCGCCGCCTTCTGGGCTCTTTTGTGGACGCCGCGCACAACAACGGGCCGGGCCGTCGCCGGCGCCGTGTGCTTCCTGGCCACCGCTTCGGAACCACTGGTGGCCTTGTTCGCCCCCTTGGCCGTGCTCCGTGGCCTGGGACTGCGCTCGCGTCGCCAGCACGCCGCCACCGCCGGCATGGTCCTCGGCCTGGTCTACCAGGGCGTGGCCCGCCTGGTGTCCGGGGGCAAGCCCTTCACCCCCGGCGCCCTGCACGGCATCGGCCAGAACTATGCCGAGCGCGTCGGGCTCTCTCTGTTCGGCGGGGTGCGGGCGGCGGAGTGGCTGAAGGTGCACGACGCCGCCGCCGCCGTCACCCTCGGTGCCATCGTGGCCGGCGCCGTCGTCGCCGCCGGCCTGGGCGTACGCAGCCAGGGCGCCCGCTGCTTCACGCTGGCCGCGGCCGCCTTCTCGGTCATTTGTTTCGTCGTCCCTGTCTGGTTGCGAGACGTGAGCGCCATGCTGGGGGCCGGCCCTCTGGCCGAGGCCAGCCGCTACCAGGCCGTCCCCCTGCTCCTGCTCATCAGCACCGTCCTCGTCGTGGCCGGCCAGCTCGTCGCCCCGGGCACGGCCAAAGCGGCCCACGTCGCCGCCGCTTCGCCCGCAGCCCGGTGGTCAAGACGAAGAGCGGTCGTCGTGCCTGTCGCCTGCGCCGTGCTCTTATTACCTACCTGGGTCGCCGACTTCCGGGACGCCAACCAGCGCTCGCACGGCCCGGTGTGGCCCGACCAGGTGGCCCGTGCCGTGGTTTACTGCCGGGACAGCGGCGCTTACCGCGTGACCGTGCCCATCGACCCGCCCGGCTGGAGGGCGGTCCTGGTCTGCCAGGCCATTACCTAGCAGCCGTCGCTACGAGGCCGGCACTACGAGGCCGGCACTACGAGGGCGGCGCCGTGGTGGCCTCGTTGCCGTAGACCGAGCGCCAGTCGAAAACGGTCGAGGGGTCGAGCTCGCCACCGTCGTCGAAATGCAGTTGGTCGGGCCGCACCACCAACCGCTCCGGCCACGAGCTCATATTGTCGTAGTGGTAATTGCTCCCCCCGCGGCGCAGGCCGGCCCGGTCCACCTCGAGGCGCCGTCGCATCTGCGCCTCGCTGCGCATCGGGTAGTGGCGCAAATTGAAAAACCGCGGATAGCGCTCGCCTTTTGGTGGGTTGTGGTTGAACTCTCGTATGTTCGTGGCCGAGGCCCGCCAGCTGCGTACGCGCGGCGCACAGTCGGGGAAAAGGCTGTAATGGCGCACTCGTCGGGCCACGCCGACGGCGTCCACATCGTCGGCCGGCGTCCACCAGAAATTGTAATTGTTGAACTGGATCCAGTCATAAGGCGAGGAAGCCACCTCGTACAGCCATTCCCGGTACGGGCGGGCCCGGTCCGGGCCCTCCAGGAACTCGTCCTGGTCCGGCCAGGACACCCAGTCGTAGCGGTCCACATAACTGTCCAACAGGTGTTCGGACATGGCCTGGTAGAGCCGGTAGAAATCGACGCTGCGGGGGACCGTCGTGAGCTCCAGGAGCTCGGCCTCGAGCGAGCGCAGCACCGCCGGCGTCTCGTCGGTCGAGCCGTGGTCCCAGACGACCACGTCGTGGCCCTGCTCGCGCAGGTAACGCACGGCTTCTTCTACCAGGTCCCCGTCGTTGTAGCACAGGAGCACGCCGAGCAGGCGGGGCGTGGGCGCCGGGCGCCCGCCCCCCTGACGGCGCGGGCCGGGCCGCCACGGCCAGCGTCGCTGCGTTGCACCGGTCATCTGCGCCCCCAGGCTATCTTCGGATAGCTTCGCGGACGGTGGTGACCAAAGAGCAGCCGACGGGGGCCGTGGTCCTGGGCATGCACCGTAGCGGCACCAGCGCCATAGCCGGTTTCCTGGCCAAGGCCGGCTTTTACGCCGGCGAGGAAGCCGACCTGCTGCCGGCGGCCGAGGACAACCCCAAGGGCTTCTTCGAACGAGCCGACGTCAATGCCCTCAACGACAGCCTGCTCGAGCAGCTGGGCGGCGCCTGGGACAAGCCGCCGCCCCGAGCGCTGGTGGCCGAGCGGGCACCGGCGTGGCAGGCCCGGGCCGAAAAGGCGCTGGCCGGTCTCGACGCCGGAGCCGGCCGCCGGCCCCTGGTCCTCAAGGACCCCCGGATCGGCCTCCTGTTGCCGGCTTGGTTGCCCGTCCTGGACCGCCGTTTCGCCATCATCCTGGTGGACCGCAACCCGGTCGACGTCGCCCTCTCGGTGCGCCGGAGGGACCACCGCCCCCTGTACGTGGCCCTGGCGCTGTGGCAGGCCTATTGCACCGAACTGCTGGCGGGACTGGACGGGCGGCGCGTCCTAGTCGTGCGCTACGAGAGCTTTGTCGAAGACCCCGACGGCGGCACCCGGGCCCTGCTTGACCGCCTGGCCGATGTGCTGCCCGTAGAGGGAACTGACACCACCCGGGCGCAGGGCTTCGTGTCCCGGGACATGCGCCACCACCAGACCGGCCCGGCCGACCGGGCCAACGAGCAGGAGCTGACGGCCGCCCAGCTCACCCTCTACCGCTGGTTGGCCGGGCTGCCCGAGGGCTGGGTGGAGCTTTCCGCCCCGGGCGAACTGCGGGCCGAGCCGGCCAGCGCGCTCGTGACCGCGGCCGAGTACTACGACGCCGTGGCCGACCGCTTCGGCATGGAGACGGCCTACGACATGGAGCGCCACAAGGCTCTGCATTTCGAGCAGGCCACCGAGCTCAAGGACCAGCACATCGCCAACCTCGAAGGAGCACTGGGGGGCCTGCGCCGCCAGGTCGACGAGCAGGCGGAGCGGCTGGCCGCCCTCGACGCTCAGGTACAGGAGCTGGAGGGGGCCAATGAGGCGCTGCGCCACGACCTGCGCACCCTGCGCGAAGACGGGCGGGCGGCGGCCGGCAACCTCTTGGCGGTGGCCAAACGAGGGTTGTCGGGCCGACCGGCTGACTAGTCGCCTCCTCAGCCGGTGGCCGCCGCCTCCGGGGACAGGCGCGGTGCCATCAGGTCGGGCGCCCGCCGGGGGGCCAGGCAGAACTCGACCAGAGGCGCCGCCGCTCGTTGCCAGGTGTAACGCTGGGCCAGGGCGCGGAAGCGGTCACGGGGCGGCGGGTCGGACAGGACCTGGGCCAACGCCTGCTCCAAGCCGGCCACGTCGCCGGCCCCGACGGTCACGCCCAGGCCGGCGGCCGCCACCTCCGCGGCCAGGACGTCCCCGCTCGTCAGGACCATGGGCAACCCCGCCCACAGGTAGTCGAGCACCCGGGACCGGAACGAGTAACGGGTCTCGAGATGGTCGAGGTGAGTGCTGACGGCCACGTCGGCGTCGAGCAGGTAATCCGCTCGCCGTTCGTAAGGGACCCACCCGGGGTTGAAGAACACGTGCTGGCCCGTCAGCCCCAGCTGCGCGGCGAGGGCCTGAAGTTCTGTGGCCACCGCCATCTCGGGCACGTCGGGATTGGGATGACGTAACCCCAAGAACACCAGACGTAGGTCCGCCACGCGGTGGCGCAGCCGGTCGACCGCCCGCAGCAGCGAGACCGGGTCCAACCAGTTGTAGACCCCCCCGCCCCACAGCACGACCTTGTCGTAGAGGCCGATACCAGGCAACGTGCCCCGCAGGCCATGGGCCTTCTGGACGGGCGGCTGAGAGGGCAACCCGTAGGGCACGACCGAGACGAGCTCTTCGAGAAGGGGGTCGGCACCGTAGTTATAGGGGTTGACACGGCCCAGCGCCGCTAGCGAGCCGAGCCAAAAGTCCCTTTGCCGCTCGCTGGCGCAGGTGAAGAAATCGCCCCGCAGCAACGCTACGTTTATGACCCCGGCCTGGCGGGCCACCGCCCGGTCGTGCGCCTCGACGTCGTCACCGCCCATCTCCAGGTTCTCGAGGTGGACCGGGTCATAAATGTCGACGGCCACCGGCTTACCCGGTCCACGCAGCTCCCGGGCCATGTAGACCAGGGCGCTAGGAGCAAAGGAGACGTCGGCGCCGGCGACCAGTTCGGGCAGAGCAGGGCCGGCGGCCAGACGCAGTTCGGCGTTGGGGTGCACCCCCGAGACCGCCACCGTGCTGGCCAGGACCACCTCCATGTGCTCGCCCAGGACCTGGGCCAGGTTCCAGGCCCGGATGGCGGGGCCCGGCATCTCGGGCCCGATGGGGTCGGTCGAGAGCACCAGCGCCCGGCGCCCGTTACGCTGCCTGGCTGTGAGGTCGCCTGTTGCTGCCATCCCCGTGAGGGTACCCGGCCCTACCACCGGGGTGCGAGGTCGGCCGTGACGCGCGTGCTCGTGCTCACCGCCGACGTCCTGAGGGCCCAGATGGCCGGGCCGGCCATGCGCGCCTGGCATATCGCCGACCACCTGGCCGCTGAGCACGACGTCCGGCTCATCACGACCTCCCCGTACTGCGAGATCACCTCGGACCACTTCGTGATCGGCGCCGCCGGGCCCGATGAGCTGGCCGAGGCCGAAGCCTGGAGCGAGGTGATGATCTTGCAGGGCTACGTCACCCATCACCACCCCGTCCTGGCCACGTCGCAAAAAATAATCGTCTTCGACGTTTACGACCCCATTCACCTCGAGACGCTGGCCCTGACCAAAGGGGCGACGGGCCCGGTCCGGGACGACCACGTGCGCCTTTCGGTCGACAACCTCAACCGTCAGCTCCAAAGGGCGGACTTCCTGATGTGCGCCAGCGAGCGGCAACGCGACCTGTTCATCGGGCAGCTGTGCGCGTTGGGAAGGGCCAATGCCCTCACCTACGACGACGACCCCACCTTGCGCAGCCTCATCGACGTCGTGCCCTTCGGCCTGCCCGAGCACAGCCCCGAGCACAACGCTCCCGCCCTGCGGGGAGTGGTGCCGGGCATCGGCCCCGACGATGACGTGCTCGTCTGGGCGGGAGGGGTCTATGACTGGTTCGACCCCCTGACCCTGGTGCGGGCCGTCGGCCGGCTCCGGGAAACACGGCCGTCCGTGAGGCTTTTTTTCATGGGCATGCAGCACCCCAACCCCGACGTGCCCCCGATGCAGATGGCGACCAGCACCCGCGCCCTGGCCGAGGAGCTCGGCCTGACCGGGAAGCACGTGTTCTTCAACGACGGCTGGGTCGAATACGCGCAGCGACAGAACTTCCTGATGGAAGCGACGCTGGGCGTCACCATGCATTTCGACAGCGCCGAGACCCGTTTCGCTTTCCGCACCCGGGCCCTGGACTACTTGTGGGCGGCGCTGCCGGTGGTGACCACTGAGGGCGACTGGTTCGCCGAACTGGTCGAGCGCCACGGCCTGGGCCTGACGGTCCCGCCCGAGGATCCCGGCGCCCTGGCGGACGCCCTGTACCGCCTCCTGTCCGACCGGGAAATGATGGAGGCGTGCCGGGCCAAGGCCGCCGCCGTGTGCCCGACTTTGCGGTGGTCGGTGGTCCTGGAGCCGCTGGCGGCGTTCTGTCGCCACCCGCGCCGCGCCCCCGACCTGCCGCTGGCGCCCATGCCACCTGGGCCGGCGGTGATCTCCGAGCCGTCGCCGGCGACCGGGGCCACCGCCCCCGTGGCCACCGTGACCGAGCCTGTCGCCCCCGCCGTCCCGGCCGCCGGGGGCGGGCTGAGCTTCGTCGAGCTGGCCCGCTTCCACTACCGGGAGGGTGGCCTCGTCCAGGTGACCAAGCACGCCATGACAAAGGCTCAGCGCCTGGCGCGCCAGGTGGCGCTCGGGAAGGACCGGCCCGATTAGGCCGGGACCGGCTCACCTACCGAACGTGCCCTAGAGATCACCTGGTCGATAAAGCCGTACTCCTTGGCCTCGTCGGCGGTGAACCAACGGTCACGGTCGGAGTCGCGCTCGATGCGTTCCATGGTCTGGCCGGTGTGAAAAGCGATGCGTTCGGCCATCATGCGCTTCAGGTAGACGATCTGCTCCGCCTGGATGGCGATATCGGTAGCTTGCCCCTGCATCTGCCCCGAAGGCTGGTGCATCAGTATGCGGGAGTGAGGTAGGGCGTACCTTTTGCCCGGGGCCCCGGAGCAGAGGAGGAACTGGCCCATGGAGGCGGCCAGTCCCATGCAGACCGTCGACACGTCGCACGGTACGTACTGCATGGTGTCGTATATTGCCAGCCCGGCGGTGACCGAGCCCCCGGGCGAATTGATGTAAAGGCTGACATCACGGGTGGGGTCCTCCGCCGCCAGCAGGAGCAGCTGGGCACATATGAGGTTGGCCGCCCGGTCCTCGACTTCGGTCCCGAGGAACACGATGCGCTCACGCAACAACCGCTGGTAGACGTCGGCACTCGGGTCGGGGGCGCCACCGGGGGCCTGGGACAGCGGTGCGACTGGCATATAGAGCTGGGACATACAAGGAGGGTACTGCTAAACCGTACAACGGCGTCAGTGTTGCCCAGCTCCCCGGCGCCCCCTCCGGGCCGCGGCCCTCGGTGGGGGCCAGTAAACTATCTGCGCCCACGCGGGCGTGGCGAAACTGGTATACGCGCCAGGTTTAGGTCCTGGTCCCGAAAGGGGTGGAGGTTCGACTCCTCTCGTCCGCACAAACAAAAGCCCTAGTCAGAAGGGGTGTCACTCGGCGCCGTGCGCGCCATGTGCGCGATGGGGTCGGAGGTAAGCTCCTACAGCCTCAGCCGCCCGGCGGTCAGCGTCCTCTGTGACCCTGGCAAAATGTCAAGAAAGACCTTCGAGGAGGAGTGCCCCATTCGCTTCTGCCCCGTCTTGACCTTGGTACCTACCTCGACCATGGCCGTGGCCGCCATCGACCGGAGGTCGTGGAAGTCAAGCCCAGGCAACCCCGCCTCCCGGCATGCCGGGTGCCACCCGGTCGAGCCAGTTGGGGTAGCGCAGCGCCTTGACACGGGGGGAAACGAAAACAAGCTCATCAGCGTCAGCTGCCGTCGACCCCCGAGCTGCCAGGTGCGCCGCCAACTCCTCGACGAGCCACACAGGGATGGCGAGCTTGCGGCGTCCAGCCGCCGTCTTAGCTTAGAGCGCGGCACCGTGAGCGTGCCGTTCAAGAGGTCCAGCGACCGGAGCGTGAGAGAGGCGCACTCCGACCAGCGCAGGCCGGCGGCAACGCCGACCCACATCATGGGGCGTTCGGGCCCAGAGCTTCGGCGAGGCGCTCCAGCTCGTCGGAGGTCGGCGCCGGCCGGTCCATCAAGGACGTCTTAGGCAACCGAAGCCGGGCGGCCGGCGACGTCGTGATGATCTATGAGTCGACGGCGTAGTTGAGCATGGCGCTGAGACAGTAAGCCATGCCGCAGACCGTCTTGGGAGCGCTCCACCGTCGTCACATCCAGAACGTCGTCAGAACAGCGGTCTCTCGTTAAAGGTCCTGAGCTAGCACGTTCCACTACCTCCGAGGCGTTCCTCAACTTCGCCCCCGCGCAGCCGATGGGCCGCTTCGTGGTCTGGCAAGCGGACGTCGGATAGCTCACCAACTTTGAGCGCGCCGCGCCCCGAGAATGGTAGGGCCACTGGCCTTAACCCCTTTCGGTCGGTTGCTATGTGGCCCAACCTACCTCTGCCAGAGGTCGGGCTTGCCGGCCTGGTCACCGCTCCCCACTGCTGGACTATGGGTTCCCGTGAGAGCCGCTCAGGACGGCTCGGTCCCGACTGGCGATGCGCCAGTCTCTCCACCGTGCACTGAATTTCGAGCCACCACCGTGCTGGACGAGCGCTCGATGACCTCACTGGTGCTGCTGGCCACGGTCACGCCCCGGCCCAGGCCGACGAGCTGGAACACCTGCTGATAGACGGCCTTGGGCAACAGACGACGACATCGCCCCCCGGCTCACGGGTGCGCCTTGCGGCA
>JBKQUU010000095.1:0-2870 GCA_052325485.1 Acidimicrobiales bacterium
GCCGGGCGGCCGTGCTCGGGGCCGTGCCCGTCCTGTGGGCGTTCGGCCGCCTCGACGTCGAGGTCCTGTTCGGGGTGGCCTTCCTCGTGGGCCTTATGACGACCTTCTACGACATCGCCTGGCAGGCTTACCTGCCCTCACTGGTAGGGACGTCCCGCCTGCACGAGGCCAGCGCCCGCCTGTCGCTCTGTGACTCCGGTTCCCAGCTGGCCGGGCCCGGCCTGGCCGGGCTACTGATCAGGGCCCTGTCCGCACCGGTGGCGTTATTGGTCGACGCCCTGGGCTTCGTGGTGGCGGGCCTGTCCATGAAGCACATCTGCCGGCCCGAGCCCGTCGTCGCTGTCCCCGAGGACGCGCCCACCATGCGCGAGCAGATGGCCGAGGGCCTCCGGTTCGTCGCCGGCCACCAGTTGTTGCGCTGGACGGCGGTGTACGTCGGGGCCACCAACGTGGTGGGTGCCGCCCTCAACGTCGTCCTGGTGCTCTTCGAGGCCCGGGTGCTGCACTTTTCCGCCGGCACGATCGGTGCCGTTTTCCTTCTGGGCAACCTCGGGTTCGTGCTGGGGGCGCCGATGGTACGCCGGGTCACCGCCCGCCTGGGGATCGGGCGGACGATGCTCGTAGGCGCCCTGGTGGGCGGGGCCGCCCCGGTGCTGTTCCCCCTGGCCCGGCCGGCCGACGCCGTCGCTGTGCTGGTAGTGGGCTGGTTCTTGCGGGCCGTGGCCTCTCCGTTCTACGGGGTCAACCAGGTCAGCCTGCGCCTGGCCATCACCCCGGCCCCGCTCCTGGCCCGGATGACCGCCACCATGAAGTTCTTCGTCATGGGGGCCATGCCCCTCGGGTCCTTCCTCGCTGGCGCGCTGGCGGGCAGCGTGGGCAGCCGCTCCACGCTGTGGCTCATCGCCGGGGTTTCGGCGCTGTCGGTCCTCGCCGTAGCCGCCACCAAGCTGCGCGAGGTCTCGACCCCGCCCGAAGAGCTGCGGCCCGGGACCGTGGCCGCCCTGAGCCCCACCTAGCGGCGCCTGGCTAGCCGGGTTTGGTGGCGACGACGGCCTGGATGATGACGGCGTACAGGCGGTGCCAGGAAAGGCGCCGGAGCCCGGCCCCGGCCAGCAGGCGGTCCGCTCGCCGCCTCGTCCGCGCCTTGCCGCGGCGCCCAAAGACGAGCGTCGGCGCCAACAACATGGAGAACTGGTCGACGAGGACCAGGCGGCCCCCAGGCGTCATCACCCGGGCGCATTCGGCCAGGCCGGCGCCCTGGTCCGACCAGTGGTCGAACGAGGTCGTGCTGACCACAAGGTCAAAAGTGGCGTCCGGGTAAGGCAGGTGCTCGGCGAAGACGCCGGCGGAGAAGTGGAGCCGCCCGTCCAGCGCGGCCGCGGCGGCGGCCCGGACCATGGTCGGCGCCGGGTCCACGCCCGTCAGCTCGCGGGCGTCGGGGCAGCGGGTGGCCAGCAGGCGCAGCAAGTAACCGGTCCCGCACCCCACGTCGAGGACACGTCGGGGCCCGGGCGCCGGCGCCCCCGTGGCCGCCGGGCCAGCCAAGGCGAGGGCGGCGGCCCGCTCGGCGATCTGGCGGTGCAGGGCGCCCCGCCGGCCCTGTTCATAGGTGGCGGCGCGCTCCTCAAAGGCGGCGACGTCGCGGTGCGGGGCACCCGGTGGTGAAGGCACGGGACCGAGTTTGGCACCTGGCCCCCGCCTGGCACCGGGCGGCGGCCGGCCACCTCCACGGGCACCGATGAGTTGGCGGCGGCGGCCCCGTCCAAACCTTGATGGCAGATGTGGTACTCGAGTTGCCACCGGTACGATTCAGCGTGCCCGTGCGCCAGGCCCCCCCGGCCCCCTCCGACCTGGAGCCGTTCCGGCGGGAGCTGACCGGGTACTGCTACCGGATGCTCGGGTCGGGCTTCGAAGCCGAGGACGCCGTCCAGGAGGTCATGCTGCGGGCCTGGCGCAACGGCTCGGGGTTCGAGGGGCGTTCCAGCCTGCGGTCGTGGCTCTACCGCATTGCCACCAACGTGTGCATCGACATGCTCCGCCAGGTCCAGCGCCGGGCCCGGCCCATGGAGATGGGCCCCGCCTCGCCCCCCAACGAGTCGTTCCTGGGGCCCATGCTGGCCGAGGCCACCTGGGTCACCCCGGTCCCCGATGCCCAGGTGGCACCGGTGGGCGCCGACCCGGCCGAGGTGGCCGCCTACCGGGAATCGGTCCGGCTGGCCTTTGTCACCGCCCTGCAGCACCTGCCCCCCCGCCAGCGCGCCGCCCTGGTCCTGTGCGAGGTACTGCGCTGGCCAGCGGCCGAAGTGGCCGAGCTGCTGGCCACCAGCGTGGCCGCCGTCAACAGCGCCCTTCAGCGGGCCCGGGCCACTCTGGCGAGCCTGCCGTCCGAGGCCCGAGCCGCCCCCCTCGACGACGCCGACGCCGAGCTGTTGAAGCGCTACGTGGACGCCTTCGAGCGCTACGACATCGAGCGGCTGGTGGCGCTGCTCTCCGCCAGAAAGTCCTTCGAAATTCGAGCGCATTCCGTCGCCGCCACCTGCACCCGCACCCACTCCTCGCCGCCCGCCGTCCAGTTCTCGTAGAAGAACCCCCGCTTGCCGAACGGAGTGCTCAGCAGCCACAAATCCCCATCCCCCACCGCCAGCATCGGCCGCAGAGCCTTGTACACCGCGTCCTCCACCCTCGACGCCTCGTCGATGATCAGCAGCGACACGGCCGAATACCCGCGCAGCGTCGCCTCCCGCCCCGGTATCCCGATAATCCTCGACCCGTTTGGAAACTGTAGACTGATCCGGTTGCTCCCATCGCCCCTCAGCTTCACCCCCGCTTTCATCGCAAAGTCCCGAGCCTTCCATACCAGCTCAGCGCTC
>JBKQUU010000096.1:0-32733 GCA_052325485.1 Acidimicrobiales bacterium
TCTCTACACCGCCGGGCAGCCTGACCCTGACCTCGTCATCCGCACCAGCGGCGAGCTTCGTTTGTCCAACTTCTTGCTCTGGCAGAGCGCCTACTCGGAGCTGTACTTCTGCGAGGCCTTTTGGCCCCCTTCCGCGAGATCGACTTCTTGCGGGCGCTGCGCAGCTTCGCAGCCAGAGAGCGCCGCAACGGCAGCTGACTGCCAGGTCCAACGTCACCGGTGGCGCAAGCCGGACCGAGCGTTACTGACGCCGCATTGATCGCTGTCCCAGTTGTCCCGGACCGGGCGACGGGTCATGGCATTGACAGTTGCGTAGTCCGTCGCGGACAGCGGTGCCTTTCGTGGCTGGGAAGGCGTTTACTCCCAGCACCGGTGCCAGGCTCATCACGCCCAAAACGGCACTTTCAAAAGCCCGCTAAGCCTTTGACAGGTCGGTCTCGGCCGCGTGCGCTGGCACCTCTGCTGTTGCCTTGGCATCGTCAATGCTCAAAAAGTCCACCTGGGACGATCCCATGACCTCCCCTACCAGACGGAACTTCTCCCTGGTCTTTCCCATGGGCTGTACCCAGGTGATAACCGCCAGTTCCCCTGGTGAGGCGTCGTCGTCGTCGAACACTGCGCTCAACGTGGGAAAGTCGATCCAGCGGAGCCGCGTCCCGTTCTCCTTGATGTGAAGGTGACGAGCAGCTCAAGCGTACCTTGTTAGCTAGACCAAACGACAAGGTTGCAAGTTCCCTTGTCTGCAAGAGAACGGTGGAATGCACATGTGCACAGAAATTCTTCCCAGATCTGAACAAAATACCCGACCTGTTAGATGTACGATCGCGCGTCCTGGCCACCACGCTCACCTCACAGGCACCTAAACGGCTATGGCGTGCCCTGCCGCGGTGGCGATGTCCTCGGCCGCGCTCCTGGCTTCGACGAGGCTGGTGAACTCTTGGCCGTGGTGGACCAGGCGCCCCGAGATGGTGTACCTCTTGTACGGCGGCTCCGGGTGGGAAGGCCGCTCAATGATGGCGAGCCCGATGAAGTTGTCGTCTCCGACGAGCCACCACTGCTCCCGGACCCCATGTTCCTACCGGTACCTCACGCTCCAGACCTCGTCATCAGCTCACCTCCGTGACGCGCCGCAGGGACCAAGTACACCACGCGGGGACAGTCCGGTGGTAGATGCCCGTCGGGCACCGAGCAGTAAACCGGGGGTCTTGAAAAGCGCGAAGGGTTAGACGACGAAGCCTTGGACGAGGCCGAGCGCCTTCCCGTCCGCGTCCTCAGCGGAACGGGCCCGAGAGGTTGGGGACCTGGTCCGCTCAAGGGTGACATGGGTACCCGCAAGTGGTGATATTGAAGCTGTCGTCGGGCCGCAAAGGGATGTGCTCGCCCAAGCCCCTAGCCGGCGCGCTGCCGCAGCCGCCTGGGTAGTTGCCGACGTTCCTCGGCCGTGAGCCCACCCCAGATGCCAAATTCCTCGTCCAGCCCGGCGCTCAGGCATTGCTTGCGCACGGGACACTTGGCGCAGATGGCCTTGGCGGCGGCGATTTCTGCCGCCTTGTGTGAACGGTACAGGTCAGAGAAGAAATCGCTGCCTGGCGCGTCCCGGCAAGCTGCTCGCTCCGTCCACCCGCCTGACCCCCGGGTGGTGGTCCTCGTGCCCAACCCGGGGTCGGCTTTCAGGTGTGGCGGCGCCAGGGCCCTCCTGTGCACCTTGGCCCGGACGCGGAGCTGCGACCACCCGTGCTCGGTCCTGAGCCAGGGTCCTGGGGCCAGACGTGGTGGCCGAGCGGGATGCCGTGGCCAGCGCGGCGCGATCGGTCAGGGAGTAACGTAGCGGTGCGAACCTGGCAGCGGAGCACCGCAGGCTGCTGGCGGAGCACGGCGATCTCGACGTCTTTCTGGTCGGGTGCCGGCCCGAGCCTGAGGAGGTAGAGGAGCCGGAGGACGAACAGGGACGTGGCCGAGCAGCCCATGTGGCAATGGTGGCACGCGCTGCAGGCGGGCTGCTCAGACCTCGGATCCTGAGCTTGCAGCCTTTAGGCGGTCTCCAAGTCTGGTCTTGGAGACCGCTGTCCATACCGTCGCCCCAACGCAATGCAAGCTAAAGTTGGGCGCAGACTGCCTTTACTTCCGTATACGCCTCGAGCACCTCGTGGCCCATCTCACGACCCCAGCCCGATTGCTTGTACCCTCCGAAGGGGAGCGAGGCGTCGAAGACGTTGTAGCAGTTGATCCAGACGGTCCCGGCGCGGAGGCGCTTGGCCATGGCGTGCGCCTTGGCAATGTCGCGGGTCCAAATTCCTGCGCCCAGACCGTACTCGCTGTTGTTGGCGGCAGCCGCAATCTCATCGAGGTCCTTGAACCGTTCGGCCACCACAACGGGGCCAAAGATCTCCTCGCGCACGATCTTCATCCCCGGCTGGGTGTTGGTAATGACCGTCGGCTCGACGAAGTAACCCTGAGCGCCGATCCGGCCCCCCCCGGTCACCACCTCGGCGCCATCAGCGCGACCGGAGCTCAGGTAGCCCGTCACCCGGCGGAGCTGTTCGTCAGAGACCAGTGGCCCCATCTGGGTGTCGGCGGAGAACCCGTCCCCGACCCTTATGGACTTGGCGATCTCAGCCACGCCACTAACGACGGCGTCGAACCGCTCCTCCTCGACGAACAGTCGCGACCCGGCACAACAGCACTGGCCGTGGTTGAAGAAAATGGCGTTCGCCGCTCCGGCTACCGACGTTTCAGGATCGGCATCGGCAAAGACGATGTTGGGGCTCTTACCCCCGAGCTCGAGGCTGACTTTCTTCAGGTTCCCGGCGGCCGCCTGCACGATCAGTTTGCCGACTTCGGTGGAACCGGTAAAGGCGACCTTGTCCACACCGTCGTGGGCAGCCAAGGGTGCTCCGGCCGTTTCCCCAAACCCCGTGACTACGTTCACCACTCCCTCGGGGAGCCCGGCCTCGGCCATGAGCCGAGCGAGCAGGAGCGCCGACAACGGCGTCTGTTCTGCCGGCTTCAATATCACGCAGTTGCCGGTCGCCAACGCCGGCCCGAGCTTCCAGGCCGCCATTAGCAGCGGGAAGTTCCAGGGGATGATCTGGCCGACCACGCCGACGGGCTCGCGCAAGGTGTATGCGTGGAACTGAGCCCCCGGCATGTAGGGCACCGAAATGTTGATGGTGTTGCCCTCGATCTTGGTAGCCCAGCCGGCCATGTAGTGGAACAGGTCGGCGGCCAGCGGTACGTCTGCTGCTCGTGCCACCGTGAGAGGCTTTCCATTGTCGAGCGACTCCAGCTGAGCGAACTCTTCCTGGTGATCGAGGATGAGGTCTCCGATCTTCCAGACGACGCGGCCTCGTTCTGAAGGTGTCATGCGGCTCCAGGGGCCCTCGAAGGCAGCGCGGGCAGAACGCACGGCACGGTCAATGTCCTCGGCACCCCCCGATGCCACCGTCGCCAGTGGCTCTCCCGTAGCGGGGTTGGGGCTTATGAACGTCTCTCCAGAAGCGGCGTCGACCCACCGGCCGCCGATAAAGAGCTGGTGATTGGTTTGGGTGAATTCCTTAACATGATGGTCAATTGTTACGGTGGTCACGCCTGGCCTCCTTTGTCGGGTAATTCAGTCAGGTCATGCCCTGAACTTTGGTCCCAGCCAGATCGGTTGTCAATGGGAAGTTCCGCTCCACTGCGTCATGTCGGGCCCGGGCGCCACGGGCGAACGGGCGAGGGCGCTCGCCGTGGTGGTCAACGACGCGGCGCGTGCCAGCGGCGTAACCGGTGAGCAGCTGGTGGGCCCGAGCGCCCGCTCCGTCTGCTCGACCAGCGGTCCGGGACGGCCGATTCTGTGGCGGCCACGACAGGCGTGAGACTGACCGGTGAGTGGGCTCAGGCGGCTGCAGACGTCTTGAAGTACTGAGCAGGGACGAGGTACAGCAGCGCACCCCGCTCTGTGCTGCTTCCCATAAAGGGCCACGGGCGACCCTTGACACCTCGACGGGTATTTGTGATGGTAACGCCACCTGTGCCACGCTCTGGGCCGCGGTCGCGGGTCAACCGCATCGGCGACGACATGCTTGGTTCGGATCTGACCGGGCGTCCGAATTCGGGACCCGAGTTCCTCAGTACCAGCGTCGTTGTGGGGACTACGCCGGCCAAGGTGACCGAACGAGGTCGTGCTTCCGCTTGGCGTAGGGGACCGGTTACGGCCACCCCGCCGACCGTCCAGAGCCGCCAGTGAGGTCGGGTTGGCGACGGGATGGCCGGGCCCCCTGGTACCTGGTTGACGCCTGCGCCCGCCACGGCGTGGAACTCCTTGACCGCCCTCGACCGGATGCTAGGACCCCACGCACTGCTGTGAGTAGCAGCGCCGGTTCTCGGTCGACGATGGCGCTATTGAGCCCGGTCGCGCCGGGCGGCGTAGGCTGACCGGTCCCCCAACCACAGTCAGAGGTGGACCAACCCCACGACCAGGGGAAAGAGAACCGCCGGCGGGTGACGGGTAACGGCCAGCAACGGCCGCTACGGTGGTCGAGGGGTTGGGAGCCCTGGCGCCTGAAGCCATGGGGGGTTAGCCACGCAGCCGGGGCTCCTAGAGTAAAGGCTAATGGACTGGACCAATAGCAGAGCGGGACGGGGCACGCCGTTAGGATCCGCTGTTGGGGCGTTGCCCAGGGACACCGCCCTCAGCCCGAGCCCGGTTCTGACCGGGTGCCAGCCCTCGTGGTCTCGGTGCCCTGTGGGGCCGAGGCACAAGTTGTTATCTGTGCCAAGACAGAAAGAGGGGGCGCGGGATCATTGCCGTGGCGCCGCTCGCGCCAGCCCGGAGGAGCCCATGGTCCGCCCGGTCACGTGATCGTCACCTTGCTGAGCCCTGGGGGGGCGTCATAGTCGCGCTCTGGTAGCCGGGCCAGCGCCAGCGCCAGCTGCTGCCCCGGACGACGGCGAGGATGGGGGCCAGGACGTCGGGGGCGGCGGCGGGCCAGGGGAGGTCGCTGCCCTCGGCAGGCCCCGGCCATGCGGGCGCGGGCTCCTCGAGCCCGGAGCTCGGCGACCCCATCGGCTACGTCGTCGCGGGTCGGCCCGGGGTGGGCGACCGCCAACACGGGCGGAACGATGGCAGCGATGGCGATGGACCCGTGGCGGAGGTTGGTGTGGCCCAATTGGTTGCCGTCCGCGGCAGCTCCGCCGTTCATCCCTTCACTGCTCCAGCAGTCAGGCCACTGACGATCCTGCGCTGTACGAGCAGGAAGAAGATGACGACCGGTAGCGACATGATCGTGCAGCCCGCCATCAGTCCCCCGTAGTCGGTCCCGGTGTTAGTGCTGAAGGAGAAAAGCCATACCGGTAAGGTTTGATGGTAGTTCTGCTGCATGATGACATTGACATAAAGGAAGTCGTTCCAGGCGGTGATAAAGGAGAACACACCTGTGGTGATCAGGCCGGGAAGCACCAGCGGGAAGAGGATCCGCATAAAGGCGCCAAGCCGGCTGCAGCCGTCCACCCATGCCGCCTCCTCCAGGTCAATTGGCACTGCTCTTACAAAGCCGCGCAGAGCCCAAATAGTAAATGGGAGCGTAACGGTCACGTAAGTAAGGATCAGGCCGGCGTAGTTGTCTGTTAGGTGGTTCTTGTTCAGGATCAGGAAGAGCGGGATGACAAGGGCTGTCGTGGGCACCATCTGTACGACCAGGATGAGGACGAGGAACGCCTTGGCACCTCTCATGCGGAACCTGGTGACTGCCGCGGCGGCCAAGAAGGCCACGATCAGCACAATAACTACGGCTGAAGTCACCACGACCAAGCTGTTGCGCGCGTCGTCCCAGAACCATGGCCGGTTCACGGCATCGGCGAAATCGTGGAAGGTGAAGTGGACCGGGAAGAAGCTGGGGGTCAGAGACGTGATCTGGCTGTTGGGTTCGAACGAGGAATTGATCATCCAGTACACCGGGAACAATGTGAAGATCACGAATATGAGCGCCACGACCCGCCATAACCACGTCATCCGGCTGTAGCGGGAGGTCCGGGTCCCGGCCATGACGCTTGGCGCGGTCACTTCGTTTCCCCCGTGCGGACCATTATGCGGATGTAGTAGCCGGTGACCAGCAGCAGGATGAGGACAGTGATCACGGCTACGGCGGCCCCGAGCCCGTACTGCTGGGAACTGAAGGCCTCGATGTACTGCCAGACCCCGAGGGGTATGACGTTTATGCGTTCGGCGTTCCCACCCGTAAGGAACCAGACCTGGTTGAAGACGTTCCCGTCCCAGATTATGGAGAGCACGACCAGCAGGACGAAGATGGGACGCACGATGGGCATGGTGACTCGGCGGAATATGGTCGCCGGTGTGGCCCCGTCGACCACCGCCGCTTCGACCAGGTCTCGCGGCACCAGTGTGAAGGCCGAGTACATGGTGAGAGCGACGAAGGGGATGGCCCCCCAGACGATCATCGCAGTGATGACCGAGTAAGCGGACAGGGAGCTGGCAAACCAGTCGTGGTTCGTCAAACTGAAGCCGAGTTTGACCAGCAAGAAGTTGACGACCCCGTACTGGGTCTGGAAAAGCCACGTCCACACGATGGAGGAGGCCGAGGTGGGCATCGCCCAGGCGAGCAGCATTGACAGTGAGACAACCGTGCGCATGGCTTTCCCCAGGCGGCCCATCAGCAGGGCGACAGCGGTGCCGACCAGCATCGTGAACCCGACGCAGGCGGCCACGAACAATACGGTCTGGAACAGGGAATCGCCCAACTGGCCGCTGGAGAACAGCGTCCGGTAATTGCTGAGCCCGGTCCAGATGACATGGTGGCCGATAAGCTCGGAGATACCCAGCTGCTGGAACGAGGTGGCGACGAGCTGGCCGATAGGGTAGCCGAGGACGGCTCCGATAAGGACCAGGGCCGGGAGTAGGAGTAGGAAGGGCAGGAGCTGGCGTCGGAGCCACCGGCGCGAGTGGTGGGCGCGCCGGCGGTAGGACGGGGCTAAGGGGGTGATGGCCTCCGTCCTACCGCCGGCTGGGACAGGCACTGTGGGCGCCCGCACCACTTATGACTTCGCGTTGAGCAGGCTGTCGAGTTGCTCGTCCGTCGCTTTGGCGATCTGGGCGACGTTCTGCTTGCCTTCGGCAACAGAAGAGAACAGCGTTTCCATCACGTTGTCGGCCTCGACCGTCGCCCATCCCGGCGTGGCCGGGGTGAAGTCACTGCTCTTGGCGGCCTGGTACCAGCTGGCCTGGCCGGGGATGCTGGCGCCCACGCTGAGCAGTGACGTGGCGTTGGGCATGAGCCCGTCAAGCTTCACCATGTCCAATTGGTTCTGAGCGTTGGTCATGAGCTTCACCCAGGCCAGGGCCTGAGGCTTGTTGGGGCTGTTGTTGGCGATGCCGATATCAGAACCGCCGATGAACACGGGAGCGGGAACGCCAGCTTTGGGCCCGGGAAAGACGAAGGTCCCCACGTCGGCTTTTGTCAGGGCTTTGTTGTCTCCCAAGACCACGCCGGGTTCCCAACTGCCGGCGACGATCATGGCGGCCCTGCCCTCAGCCAGGACGGAGTCCTGATCGGGCATGCCGGTGCCGCTGGTGTTGACGTCCCGGGAGGCGGGCGTGGAGAGGTCGTTCTGGATGGTCTGCCACTCTTGCAGGCCGGCGAGCGAGCCCGCCGAAGTCAGGTCTCCGACCCACTTGCCCCCGCTGCGCGTAGCGATCTGTCCCCCATAGGCCCATACCAGAGGCAGCCCGGCGTACCAGTACTGCCCGGGCAGGTACAGGGGGGAGAAGTCCGGTACGTGGGAGAAGTGTGCCTTCAGGGCGGCACCGTCGTTGATCAACTGGTCCAGGCTCGTGGGCACCGATGTAATGCCGGCGGCTTTGAACATGGTCTTGTTGTAGACGACGACGCGGTCACCGGCGAGGAGCGGCACGGCGTAGAGGCCCCCGTTGTACTCGGCCGGGCCCTCGAGGCCGCCCAACCAGTTGCTACTGTTCGGGAGCGAGCGCTCGACCGAGGCCAGGTTCTCCAGGCCACCGGATGCCGCGAACTCGGCAACATCGGTGTTGCCGAGTTCCATGGCGTCCGGAGGGGTCGAGCCGGCCAGGGCGGCGATTATCTTGGTGGATATCCCGCTCCATTGCTGGATCTCGACGTTCACCGTCCAGCCCGGGTACTCCTTTTCGAAGGCGGCGTTCACTGCGTTCGAGACGGGGGTGCTGATCTCGCCGGTCATCAACCACACGGTCAGGCTGTGGCTCTGGGCCGAGGCGATACCCACCCCGCCCCCGCTCACGCCTGCCGCGACGGCGAGAGCGAGAGCGGTGGGTGCGATTAAGGCTTTCTTCACTGTGCGCTCCTTATGTTGTTGAGGTCCAATCGGGGCTCTGGCCCTTGGGGGCGTCGGCGATTTGGTCTACTGATGTGGTCTTGATCCCGGGCGTCGGTGCGCCCATGTCCTCGACCCGAGCGAGGTCGAGGACCAGCCCGGTGCCCTTCGAGGGCGATGGCACCCGTCAGCGTCACGCATGGCGCGTCATGAGCTGAGAGGTCGTGTTCCCGCCAAAGCCATACGATGATGGGAGCCGCCTCGCCTCCCCCCCGGCCGCGGGGGAGGCGGATCAGAGACGGTGAAGAAAGAAGACCCGACGGAGACCATGGCGTTCTCCTACCTCAGGCGCTGCGAACGTCGCGTTACCAGGGTCTGGAGTACCGCCCCCGGGCCAGCACACGCTGACCCAACACGCCCGGGACTATATCGTGTCCCCCTTACGGTACACCTTTTCTCGAGGGCCGCGTGCAGCCAAAACGGGCCCGCACGGCGCCCAAGTCAGCTGTCCACCACTTCTAGACGGATGCGCTTGTTGGCTTTGCCCTTGGACTCGGTCTTGACCACCCGGATGCGCCCGACCTCGGCAGTCGAGCGCACGTGCGTCCCGCCGTCCGCTTGCTTGTCGAGCCCCACGATGTCGACGACGCGGATCTCGTTTACCGACTCGGGGACCAGGCTCACCTTGGTGCGGATGAGGTCCTCGTCCATTACCGCCGTACCCCGGGGCAGGAAGCTAACTTCAATGGGCCGGGCTGCCCGCAGCTCGGCGTTGACCAGCTCCTCGACTTTGGCGCCGAAACCTTCGGGGAGGGGGTCGAACTCGAAGTCCATGCGGGCGCTCAGGGGCTCCATATTGCCCCCCGTCACTGCCTTTCCCCACTCGTTCCAGATGACCCCGCACAGCACGTGCAGGGCAGTGTGGGTGCGCATCAACGCATGCCGCCGGCCCCAATCGATCTGGCCGTGGACGGTGGCGCCTAGCCGTGGGAGGGGACCGTCGCCGCCGAGGGTGTGCCAGACGTGCTCGTCCTCCTTACGCACGTCTGTTACGGGGTCACCGGCGAGGGTCCCGGTGTCGTGCGGCTGGCCCCCGCCGGTGGCGTAGAAGACCGTGCGGTCGAGCCCGACCCGACGCCCGCCGGCATCCACCGCCGTGATGGTGGCATCGAAGTCCCGCAGGTAGGCGTCTTTCAGGTACAACATCTCGGTCACCACCCCATTCTGGCCGGACCGCGGGTGGGCTGGCTCACCAGGTGGGCGGAGAACAGGGCCGGACATACCCACCGCGGGCCAGCAGACGCCGGCCGAGTACGTGGCCGGCTGGCTCGACCGCACGCGGAAGGTCGGGCACGCCCGGTGTGGGATAATGCGCGGTGGCCGCCCGAGCGGTTAGTGGCACCGAAGGGCTAGGTGACCCGTGTGTGCGAGTGACCCTCCTCGGCCCGTTGATCATAAGGCTTGGCGAGCGCAGCGCCGGCCCCTGGTACCGCCCCCCAGCCAAACGCCTGTGTGAGCTCGTCATGGTGAGCCCCGGGCTACGAGTCGGTCGGGAGATGGCCCAGGAGCTGCTCTTTGCCGACCTGGGGCCGACCGCCTCGGCCAACGCCTTGTCCAGGGCGCTGTCCCTGGCCCGGGAGTCCCTTTCAGCGTTGGGCGAAGAGGTCGCCGGACGGCTGCGAGCTGACCGGGCCCACGTCTGGTTCTCAGCCGATCCTGCGCTCGACATTGACCTGGTGGCCCACCAAGAGGCTCTCAGGTGCGCATTAGCGATGGGGCCGGGAGGCCCTCGCGATGTGGCGCTTTCCACGGCCCTGGCCGAAAAAGGCGTCTTGCTCGAAGACGAGCCCTATGCCGACTGGGCGCTGCGGCCTCGTGAGGCCCTCGAAATGGTCCGTCAGAGAGCCCGCCTGGAACTGGCCCGGGACCGGGCAGGTGGGCGGGGCCGCTCCGCGCCCGAAGCGGTAATCGAAGCATGGGAGGACTGCCTAGCTCACGACCCCGCCTGCGAAGAGGCCGCTTCGTCATTGATGCGCGTGTACTCAGCCCAGGGCCAGCGCCAGGCAGTGTCGGTGACCTACGAGCGCTGCCGTGCTGCGCTGGAGGCCCTGGGGCTACGGGCGTCTCCGGCCCTCGAGGAGGCCCAGCGGGCCACCATGCCGCCAGCCCGCAGGTCCGCGCCCGCGGGTGCTGGCACCCTCTCCCTCCGCCGCCCCCTCAAGGATGAGCGGAGGCTGGTGAGCG
Source organism: Acidimicrobiales bacterium (assembly GCA_052325485.1). Lineage (GTDB taxonomy): Bacteria > Actinomycetota > Acidimicrobiia > Acidimicrobiales > Palsa-688 > Fen-671. Next base: position 10,549 of record JBKQUU010000096.1, read on the forward strand.
TGCTGTTCGCCGAGCTCTCAGGTCCGGCGGGGACGGGCCGCTGATTGGACCCTGAGGAGCTGCGCCAAGTAGTGGGCGGGGCGTTGACAGGGCTGATCGCCGAGGTGGAGGGCCTCGGCGGGACGATCACCGCCGTCTCGGGTGCCGGCCTCGTCGCCCTTTTCGGCGCGCCGGAAGCCCATGAGGACGACCCCGAACGGGCCGTCCGGGCCGGGGGGCGCATACTCTCGGTGATCGGCTCCGGTGACCACGCCCCTGGCCCCGAGGCGCTTTCGGTCCGTGCCGGTATCGAGACTGGGCCGGCCCTGATCGGCTCTCTGGGCGCCGGGTACGGGGCGCTGGGAGAGGTGGTGGGCACGGCTGCAGCCGTGCAGTCGGCGGCCAAACTGGGCTCGGTCCTGGTAGGCCCGGTCACTCGGGCCGCCACGGAGGGAGTTTTCGAGTGGGGCGCCACTGAAGATGTGGCCCTCGCTCCGGGGGCCAAGCCGCTTGTCGCCTCCTACCTGGAACGGCCCAAGGCACGGGCCCCCGGCTACCGCGGCCAACGCCGGCTGGCGGGCCACGCCCCATTCGTGGGCCGGCAGACCGAGCTAGCTGTGCTCGAAGACGCCCTGAGAGGAGCCATCGCGGGGAAAGGGTCAGTCGTCTTCGTGGTGGGCGAGCCCGGTCTAGGTAAGACCCGCCTGGTGCAGGAAGGCCGTAAGCGCTTCATGGCCTGGGTGGGCGCCAGCACCGGCCGGTTGCCGCTGTGGCTGGAGGGCCGGGCGGCCTCGTATGCGTCGTCCACCCCTTATGGTCTCTACCGGCAGCTCCTGTCGGCTTGGGTGGGCGCCGCCCCCGAGGAGGGCGAGGAGGTGGTCCGCTCCGCCATGGGGCAAGCCATGAAGGCGATATTCGGGGGCCAAATAGACCACGCCCAGTTCCTGGCCCACATGATGGGCCTACCCGCCGTCCCCGAAGACGCCCGACTGGCCCGGCTCAGCCCCGAAGGGCTCCAGCGAGCGACGTTCGCCGCTGTCCGGGCCGTCGTGGCACGACTGGTGGACAGGGGCCCGACCGTGCTGCTGTTGGAGGACCTGCACTGGGCCGACCCGATATCGCTGCGGCTCACCGAGGAACTGGCGGCACTCGCGGGTGATGGCCCCTTGTTGCTCCTCGCCACCCGGCGCCCCGAACCCGACCCGGGCGTATCTGGCCTCGAGAGCGCTTTAGAGGCCGGTGCGTACTGCCCGCTGCGCACGGTGGAGCTCTCCCCCTTGCCCGCAGAGGCCGAAAGAGCCTTGGCCCGGTCCCTTGTTGGGCCAGACGCGGGCAAAGCCGTCATTGAAACCATGTGCACCGGCGTCGAGGGCAACCCGCTGTTCTTGGAGGAACGGCTTTCCTCTTTGGTTGAGACGGGCGCCCTGGTAAGGGACGGGACCAGCTGGCGCCTCAGCGACGCCCGGGGGACCGAGATCCCCGAAGTGTTGGAACGCCTCATCCGCTCCCGGGTAGACCGGCTCGGCCCCCAACCCCGGGAGATCATCACCTCTGCCTCGGTCCTCGGGCGGGAGTTCGGCCTGAGCCTCCTTGCCGCGGTGGCCGAGCCTGACGGTGACCTGGGCAGGGCCCTGGCTGAGCTGTGCGCCACCGGCTTGCTCACCGAGGTGCGCCAATTGCCCGAGCCCATTTACCGCTTCCGCCACGCCCTCATCCAAGATGCCATCTACGAGGGCATGCTCCGAAGCCAACGCCACCAGCTCCATGCCCGGGCGGCCTGGGGCCTAGAGACTGCCTCGGCCGACCGCCTGCCCGAAGTGGCTGCCGTCCTTGGCCACCACTACGCTGCCGCCGGGGAAACTGAGCGCGCCGTCCACTACCTAGAAGTGGCTGGTGATCACGCCGCCTCGGTTTTCGCCATCGACGAGGCGGTCGCCTCTTACCGCGAAGCGATGGTGATAATCGATGAAGGCCGGGCTGTTGGCCCCGTGGCCCACGCCGCGGTGGAACTTCGCGCCAAGTTGGCCGAGGTCCTCTGGCGCCACCGCCGCTTCGGCCAAGCACGAGTGGTCCTCCGGGAGGCTTTGCAGCTTGTCGGCCCGGAGCAAGTTTTTCAAGCCGCTCGCCTCCAGGCCCGCTTGGGACGTGTCGAAGTGGAAGACTCGATCTCTACGGGGGCCTCTTCACGGTCGAGCGCGACCGCTTGTTACCACGCTGCTGTCAGCGCCTTTGACGCAGCCGAGCGGTTGCTCGGGGACTGTACCGAGGGACCAGACGAGGAACAGACAGACCTGTGGCTCGAGGTCGAGGTGGACGGCCGGGCCAACCTCCACTACTGGTGGAACGAACCGGAGCGGGGAACCGAGATCCTCGCCCGGGCCCGGCCGATCCTGGAAGCAAGAGGGTCGCCCGCCCGCAAAGCCAGCTTTTACCTCCATCTCGCTCAACAACGGGCCTGGGAGGCCCGCCACCGCATTAACGAGGATATGCTCGAGAACGCTCGGACCGGGGTGTCAGCAGCAGAACAAGCCGGCGTCGAGTACGACCTGGCGACTGCCGTGATGATCCTGGGCTCGCTTTTGCTGTGGCACGGTGACATAGTCGAGGCCCAAGAGAAGTTGGAAGCGTCGCGTGCCATTTGGGAGCGCATAGGTGACCAGCTGTTCCCCTTGAGCTATCTCAACCTGGCCGCCCTCCGCCGTCACGATGTCGAGGCCGTGCGGTCCCTGTCGGAGCAAGTTCTTTCGGCTGCCCAGGACACCGAGCGCCCTGTTCACGTCATATTGGCAAAAGCGACCATGGCCTGGCTGGCGTGGAGGGACGGGCGCCCCGCTGACGTGGTGGCGATCGCCAACGAGGCGCTGGAGCTCTGGGAGGGTACCGCGGCGTCGTACCCGTGCAAACTGCTCTGCCTTTGGCCCCTTATAGCGGTTCACCTGTCGGCGGGCCAGGTCGCCGAAGCGGTCGACGCCAGCCGCCAACTGCTTGTGCCTCCTCAGATCCGTTTCCCGGACGAGCTCGAGTCGCTGGTGCAGTGGGCCGTGGCCGAGTGGGACAGAGGGGAGCGCGACCGGGCGGCTCACAAGCTCGCTGATGCGCTGGAACTGGCGGAGCGTCTGGGCTACGCCTGATTGCCCCGGGCCGATTAGCCCGTCTGGCGCGGCTCAGGCCGCTCAAATATCACGGCTTTTGCTTTTCCGGCAGCGTCGAAGGTCGGCTCCCTTTCGACGCGTAGTCAAAAAAACGATGGGTTGTCCCGCCAGCAGTCCACTCGGACCGCAAGCGTGTCCGACGTTCGGCCCTCCTCAGGGAAGACAGCAACGAACGGTTCAGCTCTCGGGCGTCCTCGCCCGTAACGGTCGCCTCTATGTGGAAGCCGTCGGTGGTGGTGGAGATTTCGCCAAGGATCAGGGCCTGCAGGACGGGCCCGACCGCCCCGGGGTCATCTGAACTGACGTCGGCTACAAGCCGGAAGCTGGGCTCTGTCATGGCGCGATCTTCGCGCTAGGGCGGCGCGCCCGATGGCACTGGGGCCAGGGCCTCGTTGTCAGCCCGTGGGTTGGCCGGGCCGGGAGCGGAAGTCAACGAGCCAGCGCTCGAAGTCCTTGGCCACGATGCGCTCCCCTGTAAGGCCTTCCGCTTCGGCCGAGGCGAGGAACACCGCGGGGGCTCTCATGACGTCAGGGTGGAGAAGGCTCTTGCGGGCCTCCTCCGGGACCGTGTCGGGGACCATCCCGGTGGCCGTGGCGCCGCCAGGCAGCAAGATGTTGACCGTCACCCCATAGGGTCGCAGGTCCTCGACCATGATGGCGCTGAGCGCCTCGGCCGCGGCGCGGGCCGGCCCGTAGGGCACGAAGCCCCGGCGGCGCATGGTCTCGTGGTTCATCGAGACGTTCACAAAGCGCCCGCGCCGTCGCTCGACGAACAGCGGCGCGAACGCCCGGGCAAAAAGGAAGTACCCCGTCAAGTCCGTAGCGACGACGTCGCTAAAGCCCTCAGGTGAGACCTTGAAGAACTCCATGGGCCGCTCGAGGAACCGTGGGTTCACGGTGCGCATCCCGATGCCCGCGTTGTTCACCACTAGGTCGACGTCCCCGAGGAGGCCCACAGCTTGCTCGGCGCCAACCTGCACGGCGAGCGGGTCCCGGACGTCCATAGGCACGGCCACCGCCGCCAGGCCCCGGGCCCGGCGCTGCGCCACCGCCTGGTCCAGGCGGGGCGTCGGCCGGCTGGCGAAGGCGACGGTCGCCCCGGCGTCCAGCAAGCCATCAGCCATCGCCGCGCCGAGGCCGCTCGTCGCGCCCGTCACCACGGCTCGTACATGGCTCAGGTCTCCCACGCCATCGACACTAACGGCGTCGCCACCACGGAGGGGCTCACCGGAGGCTCGCCCATGCCAGTCGCAACAAAGTTCTTGCCCAGCCTTTCGCCCATGGGCCACCGGGCCAGGCAGGACGGGACCAACCTCCAATTACGGCCAGGCGGTGGGCCATCCTCGCCACCGAAGGACCCCCCTCTCCAGTGTCATGCCGAAGTGAGAATGCCGTTCGGTGCGGCTGCGTAGTCGAAAGCTGCTGGATTACGGGGCGCGCATTATGATGTTGCCGGCCCGCCTACTAAACTTCGCCGGTTCTGGCGTGGCTGGACCACGACGCCCCCGAACGTCGGCTGGGACACCCGTACCCCGCCGTGCCGGTTGAGAGTGGTTGCGCTCAAGGACGGAGCCCTTCCCCGGTCTCACCATCCGAGTTCTCCATGGTCTTCCTGGAACGTGCCAGTGGGGCCGTCTCTGCCGATCGTCGCTAAGCGCACGACGACTTCGGCGCTGACCTCGGGCGGGCGGCCCGGGTGTGAGCCAGGGCTGCCTCCACCGAGCTCGGTCGCGGTGATGCCGGGCTCGACCGCGTTGAACTTCACCTCGGGCACCGCTTTGGCGTACTGCACCGTCAGCATGGAGACAGCCGCCTTGCTCGACCCGTAAACGATCGCAGGAAATCGGGAGGCCGGCCGGGACGGCTCGTGAGTGGCCCAGAAGGACCCCAGCGCGCTGGAGACATTGACGACGACGGGGTTGTCGGACCTTCGCAACAGGGGCAGTGCGGCTTCGGTGACGCGGATGATCCCCACCGCGTTCGTGTCGAACACCTCAAGGGCGCTGGGGCCATCGAGCGCTTCGCCACCACCGGCCCGGATCGCGATGCCGGCGTTGTTGACCAGGACGTCGAGGTCACCCTCGGCCTCTACTCGAGCGAATGCCGCCGCGACGGACGCGTCGTCGGTGACGTCTAGTTGGACGAACCGAGCGCCGAGCTCGGCGGCGGCCTTGCGCCCACGGGCCTCGTCGCGTGCGCCCAGCCAGACTGCATGCCCGGCGGCGATCAGCTGGCGAGCAGTTTCCTTGCCGAGGCCTTTGTTCGCCCCTGTGACCAGTGTCGTTGTCATAGCTCCAACCTCTCACTTGCGCGGACCGTTGGGCAGTCGCCCGCTGGTCGTGGGACGGGCGGCAGTTGCCGACGCCCACTTGAATGCGGGCGTAAAAACGAGCGAGCACCGACGACACGATGCCGAGTTTCTAGACCACGTTACGCAGCCTCGAGCCATTAACCGCGTCGAAATCGGCGCTTATCGGTCGCGTGGTAACCACGCCGACGATGACGGAGCTGTCTGCGCGCGAGGCCACCAGCGGAATGCCGATATGCGTGGCGATGTCTCCAAGGTGGGCGGGTTCTTGAGCGAACACTATGTTCCAGTCATTGGCTGTCTCCATCTTGGACATCCTTTCTGGGGCAACGCCCCACTTGGTGGATGTCCGTCAAACCGTGCTAACCCCATCCCGCTACCCAAGCGACTAGTTGCCCCAGGCGCCTCTGGACAAATCCTGGAAGTCACAAGAGCGGCCAAAACTGTCGGTGGCTCACGCCACCTCCGCCACCGCCGCGGTCTTCAGATCATCCTGCCTACTCTTGACGTTCGGCGCGGACAACTCGGCGCGACCCGCGGTTTCGAGTAGTAGGCCACCGCTTCAACCGGACCTCTGCTGCGACTGACGCCGTCACCGTAAAATCTCCACCAACAGGACCCACGCGTCAGCGACACCCGCGACGATGCAGAGCAGTGTGGCTGCAGCCTGCCACCACAACCCGCTCAAGTTACCGCTTAGCAACAGACACCCAGCCGTCACGGCAGGTAGCACTGCCAACTGCGCAGCAACGGCTCGCATGACGAACTCCTGAGCGGGGCGCGCCCGGGCCGCCTTGTACCCCGCGCGCAGGATCCAAGAGACGAAGATCCACAGCACGGTAGCGATACCGACAAGCTCACCGCCCAGTGCTCGGCTGCTCGTCTGGGGCAGGACGCCGACCAGGCCGTTGACCACTGGGAGCAGGAGCAGCAGGAGGGCCTCACCGGCTCGACCAGCCAAACTGGGGAGCGCCAGGATCTGTTTGAGGTTGATCGATAGCGCGACGAAGACCAAGCCCGTCAGGGCGGCGCCGACACCGGCCTGCGTCGCGAACAGCGTTTGCCAAGATCCCATTGGCGCTCCAAATCTGAGAAAGCGTTCGGTCCTACCATCAACCCTAACGGGGTTGACTAATAGTCCATAGGCTTGTGAGGCATGGACGCGTTCTTGGACTGTCCGACATCCTGATTGCAGCGGCAGTCATCCCTTGCTCGGTCTACAGATTTCCCGCCTCGGGTGTTGGCGTCCCCGCGGGTTGCTGGCTGCTCCTGGTCAACTCACCAAACGGTCCGCTGCGGCTGTGGGAGCTTTTGGTCCATGCGATCTTCACAACGGGGGAGGTTGTCCTACAGACCAAAGGTGCCATCGAAGTTGCCGCTGCGTACGCCGGGGCAGCGCCCTCGCTAACCCGTCGGTTCGCCCAAACTCGGACCTTCTTATCGCGGCACGCGCAGAAGGCGGCGAGACGCTACGAGCGACAAACTTGTGTGGCTTTCGTGGGCGTCCACAAACTCCGCTAGTCGCTCGAGCGACCCAGGTCATGATCCCCCAGGGGGGACTTGGCTTCCGACAAGCGGGGACGTCCCGGTCGTTGTCCTATTGCCATGGTCCGCTCCTTTATTGGGTTGTCAAGCAGGCTACCTCCAAGCCCACGCGCTGGGACGGGTGGTCCTCTGCGCGGTCACGCGCCCGCCCTGTTTGTCAACAGACGGCCGCCGTCCACCACGCGACCCGCGGGCCGCTCGGTCGAGGGGCGTCGGAGGGCAGTAGCCTCGCCCAGTGCTGCTTATCGACGCCGCCAACGTGATCGGGAGCCGGCCCGACGGATGGTGGCGGGACCGGCCTGGAGCGGCCCGGCGCTTGGTTGAGCGGCTACGCGCCAGTACCGTCGCCGGGCGCCTCGACGCGCCGGTGGTGGTCGTCGTGGAGGGCGTGGCACGCTCCGGTGTCCCAGAAGGAGACGCTGACGGTGTGAAGGTGGTGCACGCGGCTGCTAGCGGGGACGACCTGCTTGTCGAGCTGGCCACCACCGTTCCGCCCATGCCAGTCGTGCTCGTCTCGGCCGACCGTGAGCTCCGCCGGCGGGTCGCCGCCGCCGGCGCTACCACTATCGGCCCGGATTGGCTTCACCGTCGCCTTCTGGCCATGACCACTCCATGTGAGCCGACCGACTGAGACCAGCACGCAGGTTGGAGCCGAGCGTCAGTGGCACTAGGAGGACAGAGGCCACCAAGTGGCCCCTAAGGTTGCCACCCGGTGCCAAGCTGAGGAGAACGGGAAGATTTCACGCTGCTCGGGACTACCCGACGGACTCGGCCAGCAGCTCCACGGAGCGCAGCCGGGCTTCGACGGACAGCAATTGGTGGGCCACTATGAGCTCATCGGCCTGGGCCTGTTTGGCAAACCGGTGCACGTACTCGCCGACTTCGGCCGGGTTGCCTACCGCCGAATAGGTGAAGGTCTCCAAGATGTGCTCGCCTACCGGTGAGCGGAGTATCGAGTCCGCCTCCTCGTCCGTGAAGACCCGCCCCCGGCCCAGCCTGGCGTTTACCCGGTGGCGCTGGGCCAGCACCAAGTGTTCCCGGGCCTCCGCACTGGTGCTGGCAGCGATCACGTTGACCCCGGCCATGACGTAAGGCTCCTCGAGCTGAGCTGACGGCCGGAACTCCTGCCGGTAGATGGCCACTGCCTCTTCCAGCGCCTGCGGGGCGAAGTGGGAGGCAAAGGCGTAAGGCAGCCCCAGCAAGGCGGCGAGCTGGGCCCCGTAGGTGGACGACCCCAAGATGTACAACGGCACTTGCGCACCCTTTCCCGGTGTCGCCTCGACGCCGGGGACAACCGGCTTACCACTGAAGTAGCCCTGGAGCTCGAGGATGTCCTCGGGGAAGCGGTCAGCCGACGCCGCGTAGCGGCGCAGGGCGCGCATTGCCGCCTGGTCCGTGCCCGGTGCTCGTCCCAACCCGAGGTCGATGCGGCCCGGATGAAGAGCGTCCAGTGTCCCGAACTGCTCGGCAATGGTCAGCGGGGCGTGGTTGGGCAGCATGACACCACCGGCACCAAGGCGGATGGCGTGAGTAAAGGTAGCTACGTGGGCGATCAGTACGGCCGGAGCGGAGGACGCGATTGTCGAGTTGTTGTGGTGCTCGGCGTACCAGACCCGGCGGTAGCCCCATTGCTCGGCCTGCTGAGCCAGGGTCACGCTGGCCGCCAAGCTGTCACCCACGGTTTGGCCCGGATGCACCGGGGCCAGGTCGAGGATGGACAAGGCAAGCGTCATTGGCGCACGTTCAGTTCGTTCTCTGGCCGGCAGGGGCACGGCGACGTAGCCATACGGGCCCCTCAGCGGCCCAGTACCGCAGGCGCCAAAGCTTCCAGCTGGCGGACGGCTTCGTCCAACGAGCCCAAAGGTTGCAGCAAGACATGGTCCGCACCTGCGTCAATGTGCTCTGTGACCCGTTTGGCGATATCGGCCTCATTGCCCCACGCCACTATGGCGTCCACCAAGCGGTCGCTGCCGCCACCCGATATGTCCTGGTCGGTGTAACCGAGGTGCTTCAGGTTGTTCACGTAGTTGGGCAACTGTAGGTATGTCGCCATATGGGCGCGTGCCGTCCGGCGACCCTCGTCAGCATCGTTGGTCAGGACCACGGCCTGTTCGGGTATGAGCAAACGTCCCGCGCCCATCACTTGGCGGGCCAGCGCGGTATGCGACGTCGGTACGAAGTACGGATGGGCGCCGTCGGAGCGCTCTCGGGCGAGGGCCAGCATCTTGGGGCGGAGCGCAGCCACGACCCGGGGGACCGGTACTCCCACCGTAGGGGCCTCGGGGGCGGCCGCGTCCATAGCACCGAGGTACTGGTCCATGTGAGCCAACGGCGTTTGGTAGGCCTGGCCACTGCGCTCCACCATCGGTGCGTGGCTGATGCCCACGCCGAGCACGAAGCGGCCGGGGTAGGCGGCACCCACCGTAGCCGCCCCTCCCTGCATGGTGGCGGGGTGGCGGGCCCACACATTGGCGATCCCGGTCCCGGTGATGATGTGGTGCGTGGCCGCTAGCAACACCGACTGGTGGGCGAACGCTTCCTTGCCGCCGATGCCTTCCCCGCACCAGATCGAGCCGTACCCGAGCTCCTCTATGCGCCGGACGGCTCTTCGTTCCTCGTCGACGGGCGCCAGCCTCAGCGAGGCCAACCACACCCCGACGCGCCCCAGGCGCTCCCGCACCGGCCTCAAATCTTTATCGGTCATCTCCAGCCTCCGTGACGTCCTCCTAGGGACAGGACCTCAGCTTTCAGCCAGGCTCAGGTGCGCCTCGATGTTGCCCCGCGTGGCCTTGGAGTACGGGCAGACGGCATGGGCCTTGGCCATCAACGAACCGGCCTCGTCGGCGGGGACGCCTGGAAGCTCGCCCACGACCTCCACTCGGAGCCCAAAGCCACCGTCGGCGTCGTCGTGACCGATCCCCACTCGGACAGTGACGGCCGACTGCGACACGTCGACATGTTCCTTGGCAGCCACGCTCTTCAGGGCGGAATGGAAGCATGCGGCGTACCCGACGGCGAACAACTGCTCGGGGTTGGTGCCTTCACCCCCTCCGCCACCCATTTCCTTCGGGAATGCCAGCTGCAGGTCGAGGCGGCCATCAGACGACGCGACCCGCCCCTCACGCCCGCCCCACGCGGTGCCCTCTGCCTCATAGATAGCTTGTACCGTCAACGCGATCCCTCCTGGGCCTGGGTTGTCGCCCTACCCCGTGCAACGCGAAAAGGCACCGCCTTGTTCCGTTCAGGCGGACGCGGTGCTGGCGTCGGTAGGTGGGGTCAGGACGAGGCACCCACCGGCGACCTGCCGAACGCTATAAGCCCGTGCGGACCTCTAATCGTTGAGCTGGGCACCGTAGTGGGCCCGTCCGTCCTTAACCCCTTTGTCCCGGGCCGTGAGTCTCCATGACCGCCCGCCACCCACCGCTCGGCCCCCGGCTTTCGTGTAGTTTCACTCTCGTTGTCGCAGCCCCGGCCTTCGTTACCGTGGCCTTCGTCACGCCCAGGCTGGCTGTGGCATTGCTGAGCGATGGCGGGCCGAGAACGAGGTCAGAATGAGCGACGCCAGCGGCGTTCTTGCCGGTCGGGTCGCACTGGTGACGGGGGGAGCGACGGGAGCGAACGGACGGTGAAGGCCGGAGAGGCGTTCTACGCTCCACACGGCACGACGCGGGCACACGGTGGAGCGGAGCCTCTGAGATCTCCATCGGGTCGTTCGGGAGGCGTACGCAGTGGGCGAGAGCCGCCACTCGAGCGCGGTGGAGCTTTTAGCCCGTCGCCGCCCGGTACGGCCGGAAGAACGCGCGGAGCTCCTCCGCGTATAGCTCGGGTTCTTCGAACGGAGCGAAGTGCCCGCCGCGCTCGGGCTCGGTCAGGCGCACGACGTTCGCCGTGCGCTCGAGCCACGCTCGAGGCGGGCGGACGATGTCGCCGGGAAAGAGAGAGAAGCCGGATGGCACCTCGACCCGGCGAACGAGCTGCGCGGGCGGGATGGCGGCGTTGGCGCGGTACATGCGCATCGACGAGCCGATCGTGCCCGTGAGCCAGTAGAGCGTGACGTTCGTGAGGATCTCGTCCTTGGTGAAGCGCCGCTCGACGTCGCCGTCACAGTCGCTCCACGCCCGGAGCTTCTCGACGATCCACGCCGCGAGCCCGGCCGGCGAGTCGGTGAGGCCGACGGCGGCGGTCTGTGGCTTCGTGCGGTGCATGGCAGCGTAGGCGCCCTCGGTCGCGCCCCAGGCCGCGGCGCCCTCGATCCAGGCGCGCTCCTCGGGCGAGAGGTTCGCCGGGTCGCCGGTAAAAACAGGCACGCCCGCGTCGGTGCGGTGGACGGCCACGACCCGGTCAGAGTGGTCGAGGGCGAGGTAGCGGCTCACGTGGCTGCCGATGTCCCCACCGGCGGCGCCGAAGCGAGGGTAGCCGAGGACGCCCATGAGCTTGGCCCACAGGCCGGCGACAGCGATCGAGTCGAGGGCCGGGCCGATGGGGCGGTCCGAGTACCCGTAGCCCGGCATGTCGGGCACGACCACCTCGAAGGCGTCGGCCGGGTCGGCACCGTGCGCACCGGGGTCGGTGAGGAGCGGGATGACCTTGGTGTAGCGCCAGAACGAGTCCGGCCAACCGTGACAGAGGACCAGTGGTAGGACGGGCCCAGCCGTAGCGGGGGCTCGGGCGTGCACGAAGTGGATCCCGAGGCCACCGAGGCGGACGTGCAAGTGGGGCAGCTGGGTGAGCGCCATTTCCTGTGCCGGCCAGTCGAAGCCGTCCGCCCAGTAGGCGACGAGCTCGCGTAGGTAGACGAGGTCGGTCCCGAGCGACCACCCGGCCTCCTCGGGCGTGTCCGGCCAACGAGTCGCGCGCAGCCGGGCGCGGAGGTCCTTGAGCACCGCCGGGGCGGTCTGTGGGGTGAACGGCTCCGGGTGGCGCGGGGCGTCCGGCACGAGACGCACCTTACCGGCCGCCCCCCCTCGAGTGGGCTGTCGACCCTAGCGGGAGCGCCGCGGCATAGCACAATAGGTCGGGGCGTCTTTTCGGGCCCGTCACAGCTTGTCGGAGCGACGACCGTTGTGTGCGGTGGTTCTGGCGCGACGACCCGGTGGGTTGATATCGGCGTGCGCTGGCATTCTGGGTTCGTGAGCGACGACCCCTGGGCCAGTCTGGCTGACCGGTTTGCCGATGATGCTTATGCCTCAGTGAAGGGCTACGTGCGCACCTACGTGCTGCACCAGCACCTGCTCGAACACCTGCCGGCACCTCCAGCGCCTGTGCTCGACGTCGGCGGCGGGGCGGGCCACCAATCGTTCCCGCTGGCCCAAGCCGGTTACGACGTGACGTTGCTTGACCCGTCACCGGCGATGCTGGACAAAGCTCGGCAGCGGCTCCAGCGGCTACCGGCTGAGGCCCAGCGACGAGTAAGGCTCTTGCAGGCCGACGGCGAGAACGCCGACGAGGCGGTGAACGGCCAACGCTTCGCCGGCGTGTTGTGCCATGGCGTGCTTGGGTACATCGAACGGCCGGAACCGTTGGTCAACCAGCTATGCCGGTGCGCCGCTGTCGGTGGCATCGTCTCCGTTATGACCGGCAACGCCAAGGCCACGGCGGTGCAACCGGCCTTGGAACGGCGGTGGGAGGACGCCCTGGCTGCGTTTGACGTTAGGACCAGGATCGGAGTGCTGGGCGTGCGGGGGCGGGCCGACACGGTAGACGAAGTCAGCGAGCTCCTGAGGAGCGGGGGGGTAGAGCCGGTGCGCTGGTATGGGGTATGGCTGTTCGTGGACTGGCTCGAATTCAGTGGCGTCGAGTTAGATCCCAGGGATTCAAAGCAGGTGGCGGCCACTGCCGCGGTCGAACTCGAAGCCAGCCGGCGAGACCCCTACCGCCAACTGAGCCGCGTCTTTCACCTCGTGGGGCGCAAGGATCCGAGCTGACGAGACAACAGCGGCCAAGCGCTGCAATCAGCCGCACGTTGCCGCCGTGCCGTCCTTGGGCACGGCTTTCCGTGACCGACGCATCCGGCGTGGCGCTCCCGAGGGAAGGGGCGGACAGCTCTGAACGGCGCCTACGGGCGAGCCCGCCGTACTCGGTGGTCGGGGACGGGGAGCCGATCTCGACGTGAGCTTCGGGTGCCCCGGCCAGTCCGGCGGTGTCGGTGCCGAAGTAACGCTCAGCGGCCTTGGCGGCTCAAGTAGCCTCTGGGTGAGGTCGAGGGGCCCACCCTTGGCGTGCCCGGGAGACGTCATGACTTATACGGTGGATTTCGACAACGTGTCGACGGTCGGTCTGGAGTCGTCGCCTGTCGCGCTCAGGCTCGCTGGTCTACGGGCAAACGAAGCCCGTTACTTCAAGAACAAGTATGACCATTTGTTCACGGTGGAGCCTGCGAGCAACGCCAAGACGACCATCGACTGGGTGCACCGCATCCTCAAGGAGGAACGCGACATTGTCATCTCGTCCCGTCCCCTTGAGGCAACGGCGTTCGAAGTCGAGAACATCCGAATGGCTTACGTCTTCTACCAGAACGGCCTGTCGATCAATGTGATGTACACCATCGACGACCCCAAGAAGCGGGCCGTCGGCTTCAAGCTCTCGGAAGGGATGGAAGTTCCTGCCGAGCTTGCGTCGCGGTTCAAGTTCGCGAGGCAGAAGTCGAAGCTGGCTGGGACCATTCGCGGTTCCTTCTTCGTGCTCAAGAGCGAGTACTGACCTCGGACAGCCTTTCGATGTCGGTCTGGCATCGCCACGATGGTGCAAAAAGCAACACGGCGATGGGCGCTCGTACAGGCGGCTGCTAGCTTAATCGGCACCGTCTTCGCAGGCGGCGGGCCGCCCTCGGGGCCGCACCAGCAGGGCTCCGTGGCCCTCCCGCGCCAGGAGCCAAAGCCTCGGCCGTCCGGCTCCCGGGGCAGTACTCGGTGCTGACGACAGTCGGCAACAAGCTCGTGCTGACGGGGCCACCGTCCGGCACGGACATCCCCGGGGCCGATCTGAGCTGCGACTCCGTCGTCGTCGACCCCGCCACGCTCAAGTTGAGCAGGTTCAGCCAGGCGAGCTGCGCCGACGCGCGCCTTTGGGGTGAGGCCGTGCTCCCTGTCTTCAGCATCGAACAGCACGTCTTCTGGGGACATGGGAGCGAGGGCATCAACACCGGCGAGGTCCGCATCGCCCGCCTTAGCGGTGCCGCGCCTGGGTACAGCCTCGGGCCCGTCGTCCTCAGGTACCCGAACGCCTCCGGCCGCCCCCAGTGGGCGACCGGTGCCGGCTATCTCTGGCTGTCCAGCGGTACGAGCGGACCTCACGCTGAGATCTTCCGTATCTCCCTCACGACCGGGGCAGTCCTCCAGCGGGTGGCACTGGCGGACATCGTGCGCCCCATCCTGTCTGTCGACGACGATGGGCTTTGGACCGCACCGGCCGGACGGGCCTTGTGGTCCTTCACGTCGACCCAATGACTGGTTCCGCCCGCGCTCTCACCACGGTTGCTGCCGCCGCGCCCCTCGAGCAGTGGCAGGTAGCCGCAGCCGGCGGCTCGCTCTACATCCTGCTCCCTGACGAGTCAAAGCTGGCCCGTGTGGCGCCAAGCTGCTGAGAGGGGCGCGGGTGCCGCCGGTCTACTGGGAGACGACCACCGGTCCTCTCCGTGTTCGGAAAAACCGCAGAGCCGCACCATAACAGACGACCAGCAGACCGCCGCACCAGGCGAACGCGGCCCAGGCGCTGTTGCCGGCATGGCCGTACACGAGCAGCGAGCGCATGGTGTCGACGATCGGCGTCATCGGCTGGTGCTCGGCAAAAGCACGTACTGGTGCGCTCATGCTCCCGGTCGGCGCAAAGCTAGGGCTGACAAAGACCAGGAGCAACAGTATGTAACTGAACGACCCGGCGCCTTCCATGGTCTTGGCGAGCAAACCGAACATAATGGCCAGCCATGTCGTGGCCAAGGTGAACAACGTTGTTAGAGCTAGGAACAGCAGCCACTCGACGACCGGAGCCTGCGACCGGAAGCCGACGAGCAAGCCGACAAGCACCACAAGCAGTACCGAGAACAGGTTTGACAACAATGATGAAACGGCATGGCCCCCCAGTATGGACGAGGGCGCGATCGGCATGGTACGAAATCGATTGACCATGCCCTTTTGCATGTCCATGCTCAGACGTACCGCCGTGTAGGCGATGCCGCTAACCACCGTCATGGCTATGATGCCTGGGACGATGAAGTCGACATACTTCACCTGACCTGTCCGGAAGATGTGGCCCACGCTGCCGCCAAGCACGTAAACGAACAGCAACATAAGAGCCACCGGCATCGCCACCACGGTAATGATCGTGTCCGGGCTGCGAACGATGTGGCGCAAGCTCCTCTTGGTCATCCTCCAAGTGTCGCCGAACAGACGCATCACGCTTCTCCTTTGTTATTATTGATGATTTGCAAGAACGCGTCGTCGAGCGTCGGCGACTTTTGGGCGAACTCGGCAACCTCGACCTTGGCTGTTTCGAGCAGGCTGAACAACCGGTTGACTTGCGCGACGCTGCCGTCAGTGGAGATGGTAAGAGTGAGGGCGCTTTCGCTGCGGCTCGGCTGACGGTCGGCAAGCACTTGCCCGGCCTTGGCCAGCTGTGTCGCGTCTGCAAAACGTAGCTCCATCTGGCCGTGCGGCAGCACGCTCTTCAGTGCTTGAGGTGTGCCCTCGGCGGCGACCCTGCCGCGGCTGAGGATGGCGATCTTGTCGGCCAGCCGATCGGCCTCCTCTAGGTACTGGGTGGTGAGGAAAATGGTCTTACCGGCGTCGGCCAGCGACTTGATGGTGTCCCAGGTCGTGTTGCGACTTTCAGGGTCGAGCCCGGTCGTCGGTTCGTCCAAGAAGATGATGGCCGGCTCGCCAACCAGGCCCAGGGCAATGTCGAGCTTGCGACGCATCCCCCCCGAGTACGTCAATGTGCGCCGGTCGGCAGCTGCAATCAAGTCGAACTGCTCCAACAACGCTCCGGCGGTCCGGACTGGGTCCGTGACGTGGCGGAGCTCGCCGATCAAAACGAGGTTCTCTCGCCCGGTCAAGAGGTGGTCGACAGCCGCGAACTGCCCGGTTAAACTGATGGATTCGCGAACTTCGGCGCCGTGCTTGGCCACATCGAACCCGTTAACCGTCGCCATGCCACCATCTGCGCGCAGCAATGTCGTCAAGATGTTGATGACCGTGGTCTTGCCTGCCCCGTTGGGGCCGAGCAGGCAGAAGACTGCCCCTCGGGCCACGGTGAAATCGATGCCGTCCAGCACGACGGTGCTGCCGAACGACTTGTGCAGGCCCTTCACTTCGATGGCGGTGCCGGCCTCAGCCATGGTCAGCGGTCCTGGTCGTAGCCGGGCTCTCCACCGTGTCTGAGCCGATGTCGACCGAGACGAAAATGGGCGCGGGTGTGCCGGATATGGGCATGTTTCCTCCTTGGTTCTTTGTTTGCTTTGTGAAGTGAGCAGACAGGGCGAGGGCTAGCTCGCCCACCCGACATAGCGCTGGCGGCGCGACAGCCTCGCCTTGCCGTTGCGCTTTGAGAGGCCGGCGTGGGCGGCCGGCTCCAGGCCCTCAGCTACGCCCGCCTCATCGGGCTCGCCCCCTGGGGGTCCCCCCGCCAAACCTGCCGGCTGCCGGACGACGAACTCAGGGTCGCGTCCTCTGAGGCGTAGCTCGACCGAGCCGGGGGCTAGCTGGCAAGTGATCTCCTCGGCGGCGGCGGCGAGGGCGTCCTGCAGGGCGAGCCGGACCGTTGAGCCTCTCGCTGCGGTCAAGCGCTCGGCCACGGCCCGCGCCTGGTCGCCACCCGCCTCGGCCGCGGCCGAGAGGTGGTGGTGGACCGTCTCTACGGGGGGTCGTAAGTTCATGGCACCATTATGGTACCACAAATGGCACCATGTCAAGGCCTGCAATGCCAGAAGTGTGCCGAGTATGGCACCACATGGCGCTAGAGGCGGCACCAGGACCTGTTCGTGAGCGGAACGCTCCTGGTCAGGGGTCCCCCTAGGGCGGGCTAAGCGCTCAGGCCCTTTTGGTAGGTTCCCTGCTCTATGGCACCACCCAAGAGGGGTGCTCGCCCGGCGGTGACCCAACCTGTCTCCTGGAGGTGGTGTTGCCCACCGGACGTAGCGTGGGCGTATGCGCTTCGCCTTCAAGACCTCGCCGCAGAACACGACCTGGGCCGACATGCTCGCCGTGTGGAAGGTGGCCGACGACATCGAACTGTTCGAATCGGGCTGGACCTTCGACCACTTCTACCCGATCTTTTCCGACAGTGCCGGCCCCTGCATGGAGGGATGGGTCACCCTGACGGCGCTGGCCCAGGCGACGACCCGCCTGCGCATGGGAACTCTGGTGACCGGCACCCATTATCGCCACCCGGCGGTCCTCGCCAACATGGCCACCACCCTCGACATCGTCTCGGGGGGGCGTCTGGAGCTCGGGATCGGGGCGGGGTGGAACGAGGAGGAGTCGGGGGCCTACGGGATCGAGCTAGGCACACCGGGCCAGCGCAGCGACCGCTTCGAGGAGGCCTGCGCAGTGATCGTCGGGCTCCTCACGCAGGAGACGACGACCTTCAAGGGCCACTACTACCAGCTCACCGATGCCCGCAACGAGCCCAAGGCCGTCCAGCGCCCCCACCCGCCGATCTGCATCGGCGGCAGCGGTGAGAGGAGGACGCTCCGCACCGCAGCCCGGTTTGCCCAGCACTGGAACTTCTTAGGGGGCACCCCGGAGGAGTTCGCCCGCAAGCGCGACATCCTGCACCAGCACTGCGAGGACCTCGGCCGCGACCCGAAGGAGATCCTCCTCTCCAGCCATGTCTTTTTCGCCGGCGACCCAAAGGCCACCGCCGAGCAGGCCGCCGCCCTGGCCGATGTCGGTGCCGAGCTGGGCATCGTCTACCTCCGACCGCCCCTGGATCCCGGCGTGCTCGAGCCCCTGGCCACCGCCTTACGGGAGCTCTGGTGACAGCGGTCCACGGACGACCCGAGCCCTAACGCCGTCACGGCCCCGTGGGCCTGACCAGACCTGCTTCGAACGCAAGCACCACGGCTTGGACGCGGTCGCGAAGGGCGAGCTTGTTCAGGAGGTGGGAGACGTGAGTCTTCACGGTCGCCTCCGATATGTAAAGGTCCGTGGCGATCTCGGCATTGCTCCAGCCCTTGGCCACCAGCTTGAGCACCTCCAGCTCCCGGTCGGTGAGCTGGGCGAGCATCTCTCGGGTGGCCCCGTTCGCCAAGGACGGGCTGGCGCCGGGCGCTTGGCCCAGGGTAGGCACGACCCGGGCCAGCAGAGTGGTAGTCACCGCAGGGGCCAGCAGGCTTTCGCCGTCGGCCACGACGCGCACGGCATGTACCAGTTCTTCAGGGGTGGCGTCCTTTAGGAGAAAACCGCTGGCGCCCGCCATCAGCGCCTCGACCACGTACTCGTCGTGGCCAAAAGTGGTGAGGATGAGCACCCGCGACCCCTGGATTTGCTTGGTCGCTTCGATCCCGTCAAGCCCCGGCATGCGGATGTCCATGAGCACTACGTCCGGGCGTGTACGTTCGACCCCCTCGAGGGCGGCCAAGCCGTCGGCGGCTTCGCCCACGACTTCGATGCCGGGTTGGCTTGACAGGATCATCCTGAACCCCTGACGCATCAGGGGCTGGTCGTCGGCGATGAAAACGCGGACGGGGCCAAGGGCCGGCTCGCTCACGGCGCGGCCACCGGCAGCCACGCCTCCACGGCAAAGCCTTCGCCTTCGGGCCCGGCCTTCACCCACCCGTGGCAATGGGCGGCCCGCTCGGCCATGCCCATCAAACCCTGGCCCTGGTGGCCGGCGACGGCGGCCACCGGGACCAGCGGGCGCCCGTTCCGCACCCGCACAGAGACCCCGTCGCTGGCGCAATCGATGGCTACAACGGTCTCTGCCCCTGGCGCGTGCTTGACCACATTGGTCAGGGCTTCCTGGGTGACCCGGTAGGCGGCCAATGCTACGGCCGGAGGCAAGCCGGTGCTTTGCCCGCTGAGCTCGAGAGTCACCGGCAGCCCGGCCAGCCCGGCCCCTTCCACCAGTGCGCCCACGTCCTCGAGGGTGGGCTGGGGGGCCCGCGGCGCCTCCCCGATGGCACCAGCCCGGGCCAACGCCGCGGCGGCGGCGGCCGCCCCCTTGGTGCGGGCGCCAGGGCTCGGCGGCAGGCTCCCATTCTCAATACCGGCCTCCCGCAAGGCGCCCAACATGGCGCGCAGCTCGGCCATGGCCTGGCGGCCTCCCTCGATCATGGAGTCGAGGACTTCACGGCTCTGGTGGCCAGGCGGCAGGGTCTCGCGTACGGCGCCCGCTTGCACGACCAGGAGGCTCACGTGGTGAGCGACCACATCGTGCAGCTCCCGAGCGATCCGCACCCGTTCCTCGGCCACCGCCCGCACCGCGTGGTAGTTGCGCTCGCGCTCGGCCTGCTCGGCCCGTTCCTGGGCGGCGGCCAACAGGGCGCGCTGGGAGCCGATGAACAGGGCGCTGGCTACGGCGGCCACCAGGAACACCAGGTTGGGGGCCAGCGGGGTCACCAACGCTCCTCCCGCGAGCAGCGCCGCGCCCGACACCACGGCCCACGCCGCCGCCACCATGGCGAGCGCGTGGCGCGGGGGGCGGCGGACCACCAGCGAGTACGTGGCCAGGGCGAGCAACGTCAACTGAAGGTTGGTCCCCGGACCGCTGACGACGTCCCAGGCCACAAGTACACCCGTTTCAAATATGACCGTGGCCTCAGGGCGCGTCGCCCGCCAAAGCAGAGCGAACAGCGCCGCCGCCTCCAGGGCGATGGTGGCTATGGCCGGTGCCCCCCAGCCCGCACTGCGGATGTGCAGCTGGTGGTCGGTACTGCTCAGCAGCACTACGGCGTAGCCGGTGGCGGCGAACCACTTGATGGTGCGCCAGACGGGGGTGGGGAGCCGGACTGTGTCCGGCAGGCCCCCGCCCCAGCCCGGCGTTGAGGGGCCCGCCCCGTTGGCACCCCCGGCCATGGCTATCTCACTTCCCTCCGGCGTCCCGGCGTTGGAGCAGGTAGTAGCCGAGGGCCAACAGTGCGGCTACGAACAGCGCCAGTTCCCCGAACCCGAGCCAGGCGGGCAGGCTGTTGGCGCCCCGGGTGACCATCACGATCTGTTCGCCCGCCCGCGTCGGCCAGTACTTCTCCACCGGCAGCCGCCACGAGTTGGGCAGGGCCTCGAGCACCCCGGGCAGCACGAACAGCACGGCGATCACAGCGGTGATGGCCGCTGCTGTATACCGAAGGATGGTGCCGGCGGCGACGGCCATGAGCCCTATGAGAGCGATGTACAGCCCGCCGCCGATGACGGCGCGGGCCACGTCGGGCTGGTTGAGCGAGGCAGTGGGCTGGTGGCCGCTGATCAGGAGCTGACCAATGAAGAACGCCACGAAGCTCACCAGCTCGCCAGTCACCAAGGCCACGGCACCGAACACGGCGGCCTTGGCCGCCAGCAACCGGCCCCGGCGGGGCACGGCGGCCAGGCTGGTGCGGACCATGCCCGTGCTGTACTCGCCGGCTATGGCCAGCACCCCGAGCACGGCGATGGTGAGCTGGCCGAACACCAGCCCCGACAGGCTCATGGAGGTCGGGTCCCAGGGCCCGTTGCCCGGGCCGTAGTGCACCGCGGACTCATATGAGATGAGGGCGCCCAGACCCAGCACAAAGGCCACGGTGGCGGCCAGGGTGAAAAATGTGGAGCGCAGCGTCCTGATCTTGGTCCACTCCGACACCAACGCGTTCGTGAAGGTGGCGGGCCGGTAGCCGGCCGCCGGGGCCGGACCGGTAATGCCGGCCGGTGCTGACAATATCGTCGCAGCCATCGCCTTACCTCTCCCCCACGCCGGACGGCTCCGGGTTGGTGGCGCCGGCCCCGGCGCCGGCGCCGGCCCCGGCGTGGAACTCCACGCTGTCCTGGGTCAGTTCCATGAAAGCCTCCTCCAGTGATACTTCCTGCGGCGTCAGCTCGTACAGCACCACGCCCCCCTCAGCGGCGAGCTGGCCGATGACCGGAGCTTCGAGGCCCTGGACCATCATGGCCCCGTCAGGGCGGGCTTCCACTGAGGCGCCGGCGTTCACCAACCGGGCCCTCAGGGCGGCGGCATCGGGCGTGCGGACGAGCACGGCCCGCCCCGAACTGGCCCGGATGACGTCGTCCACGCTGGAGTCGGCGATGAGGCGCCCTCTGCCTATCACGATCAGGTGGTCGGCGGTGAGGGCCATCTCGCTCATCAGGTGGCTGGACACGAGCACGGTGCGGCCCTGGGCGGCCAGGGCGCGCATGAGGGTCCTGATCCAGCGGATCCCCTCGGGGTCGAGGCCGTTGACCGGCTCGTCGAACATGAGCACCGGCGGGTCGCCCAGTAACGCCGCCGCTATGCCCAGTCGCTGGCTCATACCGAGCGAGAACCCGTGCGTGCGCTTGCGCGCCACTTCGGTGAGCCCCACCATGTCGAGGACCTCGTCGACGCGCCGGCCGGGGATGCCGTTGCTCTGGGCCAAGCACAGCAAATGGAAATAGGCACGCCGGCCGCCGTGGAGCGCCCCCGCGTCGAGCAGGGCCCCCACTTCGCGAAGTGGGGCCGGCAGGTCCACATAGGCTCGCCCGTGCACCGCTATATGGCCCGAGGTCGGCCGGTCAAGGCCGATGATCATGCGCATAGTGGTGCTCTTGCCGGCGCCGTTAGGCCCCAGGAACCCCGTGACCATCCCGGGGCTCACGTCGAACGACAGGTCGTCCACCGCCACGGTCGTGCCGAAGTGCTTTGTCAGGTTGCGCACTTCGATCATCCACGTACCTCCTTGTCCGCGGCCACACTCGCGGCCTTTAGGACATCGTGTCGCGAAAAGCGCGTGCGCGCATCGGTACCAGGGCTGAAACCTGGCTCATCCTCGAGGATGAGGCACAGCCCGCCCTCAACTGGCGGAGAAGACCTCGATCTCCGCCGCCCCCGTGTTGCCACCGGTGGAACTCACGACCTCGAAACGAAGGAAGCGGCCGGTGAACGACACCGGCACTATGTGCGGGTCGGCAGCGCTCCCGGCCGGGAAAGGCCCGTAGCGCCGGCGACCGTCGACGACGACGGCGTACGTCCGCGTGACCGCCGAGCCGTCCGACATCTCCCGTGTTATAAAGGAAATCCCGGTGACCTTGCGCTGTCGTCCGA
>JBKQUU010000097.1:0-44786 GCA_052325485.1 Acidimicrobiales bacterium
ACTACAAGGACCACGTGTGGGTGGCGGGTTACAACCTGCTGAACGAGCCGGCAGACGAGTCTCGCAAAGCGATCGGGCCCTTCTACGCACGGCTCGTCAACGCTGTCCGCGGTGTGGACCCGCACCACGTCCTGTTCGTCGATGGGAACACCTACGCCACCGAGTTCGACGTCTTCGAGGGACGCTGGGACAACACGGTGTACACGTGCCACGACTACGTCCGCTCTGGCTTGGGGCGAGGGGGCCCGTACCCCGGCTTCACTGATGGCGTTTATGTGGACAGGGCGTCGGTCGAGGAGACGTTCCTGAAGCGCTCAGAGTACGCGCGCCGGACCGGCACCCCCGTGTACGTCGGCGAGTTCGGCCCTATCTATAAGGGGGACGAGGTGGTCGACGCGCAACGCAGGCAGATCCTGGTCGACCAGTTGGAGATATACCACCAGTACGCGGCCGGGTGGGCGCTGTGGACTTACAAGGACGTGGGCAGCCAGGGGCTGGTGACAGTGGCACCGGGGTCGCCGTACCTTGAGCGCTTTGGCGACTTCATCGCCAAAAAAAACCACCTGGCCGCCGATCAATGGGGCAGCGACGGGGAGGGCCCTCGGGAGGTCAGCCGGCCGGTGCAAGAGCTCATCGCTCGTGAGGCTCCCGACTTCGAGCCTTACCCGTGGGGCCGCTTCGACTGGGTACGGACCCTGCTGCTCAACATAACTGTGGCCCAGGCGCTGGCCCCAGAGTACGCGTCTGGCTTCGACGGCCTGACCGACGATGAGCTGGTGGCGCTGGCAGAGTCTTTTGCTTTCGCCAACTGCGTGGTGCGCGAGCCCTTGCGTGAGCAGCTGAGCAAGGCTATGGACGAACCGTGAGAACATGGGCGTGAGGGTTGTCCCGCTCGGGGCTACCGGCTTGGAGGTCACCAACCTCGCGATCGGCACGAGCGCCCTCGGCAGCATGCCGAGCGTGTACGGGTACGAGGTGGAGCGAGAGCGGGCCCTGGACACGCTGCGCCGGGCGCTCGACAGCCCGGTCAGGTTCCTCGACACCTCCAATGACTATGGGGGCGGTAACAGCGAGCGCCTGATAGGCGAGGTGCTCCGGGAACGCGGTGGTGTACCTAAGGGGGTGCTCGTCTCGACCAAGGTGGATCCCGACCGCTCGGGGGACTTTTCCGGGGCGCGAGTCCGGCGCTCGGTGGAGGAGAGCTGCGAGCGCCTCGGTATGGACTACCTCCCGCTCGTGTTCATCCACGACCCGGAGCGGACCACCTTCGAGGGGTCTATGGCTCCGGACGGGCCGGTGCCGGCCCTGGTCAGGTTGAAGCAAGACGGTGTCGTCGGTCATCTCGGCGTCGCCGGCGGACCAGTAGGGCTAATGGAACGCTACGTCCGGACCGGAGTGTTCGAGGCGCTCTTGACCCACAACCGCTTGACGCTCCTCGACCGCTCGGCGTCCTCACTGATCGACGAGTGCGCGCGGTTGGGGGTGGCGGTCCTGAACGCGGCACCGTTCGGTGGCGGCATACTGGCCAGGGGCCCGGACCACGAGGGCAACTACGGGTACCACCGCGCACCAAGAGAGCTAATTAGCAGGGCGAAGGAGATCGAGGCGACCTGCAGCCGCTATGGGGTGTCACTGGCCGTGGCCGCGCTGCAGTTCTCGATGCGAGACCCGCGGGTGGCGTCGACGGTCGTCGGTGTCACTCGGCCCGAGCGCGTCGATCAGGCCATCGAGATGGCCTCCTATGACGTTCCCGAAGCTCTATGGGCGGAAATGGCACCTTTGGCGGCCCCGGAAGAGCTGTGGCTGTGGTAGGCGGCAGATTGGGATGGTACCGATCGGTCTGATCGCCGAGAGGCCTGTCACTCAGGCCTAGGTCGGCCAGTCAGCGGACCCACGAGGCCTAAGAACGGGAGGGTGAACAGGCAAGGGTGGTCGACCACGCCTCCCAGGCGTTGGGCCCACTAAGCTGCACGCTCGCCTGGTCGTGAGAAGGCCCCCGCCGACCTGTGCCCGGAAGGCCGATTTACTATGAACGACGTTACTGAGGCGGTCCGCTCCTACTGGGACATAGACGCCAAGACCTACGACGACTCCGCGTCCCACCATCCCCGTTCCGCCGCTGAGCAAGCGGCCTGGAGCGCCGCGCTGCGACGGCTCCTCCCGCCACCGCCGGCGAAGGTGCTCGATGTCGGCGCGGGCACGGGGTTCGTGAGCATCTTGCTGGCCAGGCAGGGGTACGCGGTCACGGCCCTGGACCTGGCGCCCGGGATGCTCGCCCGTCTCAAGGAAAAGGCCCGGGCCGCGGGCCTGGACGTGCGGACCACCGGAGGGGACGCCGCCGACCCACCCCGGGACAACTTCGACGCTGTGGTGGAGCGCCACCTCCTGTGGACGCTCTTGGGCCCAGGAGCGGCTTTGGACGCCTGGCATGAGGCTGCGCCCACCGGTCGGCTGCTGCTCCTCGAAGGCCTGTGGGGAGCACAGGGCGGATATACCGAGCAGCTCCGCAGTGGCTGTCACGCTCTGTTGCGGCGGCTACGGGGCCAAGGGCCCGACCACCACGCCGAGTACGACCCCGAGGTACGCGCCCGGCTGCCCCTTGGAGCTGGCGCCACTCCGGAGCGCCTGGTGACGCTGGTCGAGTCGTCCACATGGGGACCGGCGCGCCTGGAACGGCTACGCGACATCGAGTGGGCTACCTGTCAGGCACTCCCGTCGCCTCTGGACCGCCTCGTGGGGGTCGGTCCCCGTTTCGCCGTGGTGGCCGGCTAGCCTGCCGTTCCGCTCTCTCGAACGGCATTGGCAACTTCGCGCCAATGCCTGTGCACCGAGGCGCTCGTCGGCGGGGCGGCAAAGTTGTCGGGGCCGAGTTGTTGTCGGTCCGTCTCGGTCTATCCCAGTAACGACCCACTTGCCGACGGTGAGCGTCCTTCACGTCTCCGCCAGCCCCGGTGATCCCGCTCCCAGCTACCGATAGACCAGCCACTGGCTCACGAAAGCGCGTCCCGAGCCGAGGGTCGTGCTTGCGCCAGACAGGGACTGCGTAACGACGGCAGCCCATTAGTATGTGACGCAGGAGGAGCCCATGTCGTCAACCCCCGAGCAGCGGGACCTCAGCAGCAACCATCGTGACACCCTCCTGCAGCTCTTTCAGCACCCGACTAGCCACAACATCGAGTGGCGGGCCGTGCTGTCGTTGCTGCAGGCGGCAGGGTCGGTCGAGGAGCTGCACGATGGGAAATTCCTTGTCCACCTGGGTGCCGAGACCGAGGTCCTCGCCCGTCCGAAGCACAGCGACATCGACGCCCAACAGGTTGTCGACCTGCGTCGGATGTTGACCAGTGCAGGATATGGTCCTTTGGTCGAGGAAATGGAGGCCAAGGGAAAGGAGGTCTGAGCATGGTCGACGACATTGGCCTCGTCCGGGATAGGAGCGTTGTCGCAGTCATCGACTTTCGCCAGGCCACGATCTACCCGACCGACGCGTCACCCGGAGAACGGCCCGAGCACATCGTTGCCAGCGATCCGCGTGGGCGTTTCCACAAGGTCCAGCACTTGGCCGGGAACCCCGACGGCACCTACGAAGACGACAGCCCGGAGTACTGGCGCGAGCTCACCGACGCCTTGTCTCCCGCCGGCGCCATCTTGCTATTGGGGCACGGCAAGGGGAGGGCAAATGCGTCTCATCGCTGGGTTGCCTATGTCGAGCAGCACCGCAAGGATGTCGCGGCCAAGGTTGTCGCGGACGTGCGAGTCGACATCGACCACCTGGACGAGGCGCAGGTGCTGCGGCTGGCGCAGTACTACTTCGCCGAGCCGCCCTTACGAGACTCGACGGACAGTCGTTGGGGAGAAGCTCGGCCCTCCTGACGTCGCTCCTTTAAGTGGCTGAGCGAGATAATTTTGTGCCTCCAGTTCACTTTCAGCTAGACGACACAGGAGACGCGGACGTCGAGCACCGGGGGCAAGAGCGGGCCTTCGTCCGAGGGTACGGGCGGCACCGCACCGAGGGCGCCAAATAGAGGGACCGCCCTGCTGGTGACCTTGGCCATGGCCCAGTTCATGGTCGTGCTCGATTTCACGATCGTCAATGTGGCGTTGCCTTCGATCGGGCACGGCCTGCACATGGCAGCGACGACGCTGCAGTGGTTGGTGAGCGCGTATGCCGTTACCTTCGGCGGCTTCCTCCTGCTCGGTGGCCGGCTGGCCGACGTTTTCGGCCGGGCCCGGCTGTACCGGGCCGGGCTGTGCATCTTCGTCCTGGCCAGCATCTCCGGGGGCCTGGCGGTCGAGCCGGCGCTGTTGATCGCCTCCAGAGCCGTCCAGGGCCTTGGCGCCTCGATGCTGGCCCCGGCGGGGCTCTCCCTGCTGGTCACGAGCTGGCCGGACGGGGCCCAGCGCAGCCACGCCCTCGGCGTGTACGGGGCCGTCGCCTCGGCCGGCTTTGCCTCTGGCGCCGTGATCGGCGGCCTGCTCGTCGAAGCCAACTGGCGGCTCGTCTTCTTCGTCAACGTCCCGGTAGGCGTGGCGCTGTTCGCGGCGTCCTGGCGCCTTTTGCCCGCCGACCCGCCCCGCCGCTCCGGCCGGCTCGACGTGGCCGGAGCACTGGCCGCCACCGCCGGCGTGGCCCTGGTCGTGCTGGGCGTGACGCGCGCCGGCGACACTCTCGCACCGACCCAGCCCTCTGTGGCCGTGGGCGTCGGCCTGGTCCTGCTCGTCGCCTTCGTCGTTCGCGAGCGCAAAGCGGCCACGCCCCTGCTCAACCTCGACCTGTTAAAGGACGGGGGCATCCGCGGCGCCAACCTGTGCTTGCTCGCCTACGGCGCCTGCAACGCCGGTGCCGTGCTGCTCGTGACCCTCTACCTGCAGGAGGGCCGGGGCCTTAGGCCGCTGCTGACAGGGCTGTGCTTCATCCCCCAGGCCGTCGGGGCCTTCACCCTGGCCGGCCCGGCCTCCAAGCTCGTCCCTGCCCTCGGGCCCCGCCGCGCCCTCACGGCGGGCATGTCCCTCGGCCTGCTCGCCCTCGTCGGCTCCGCCCTCAGCATCGCCCACGGCCCGCTTTTCGGGTTGCTGACCTCCCTGTTCGTCATGGGCATCTCGGCCCGCATCGTCCAGGTCGCCTCGACCCTGGCGGGGACGCACGGGCCCGTGGCGGCCCGGGGCGAGGGCTCGGCCAGCGCGGTGCTGACGGCGTCGCGCCAGGTTGGCTCGGCGCTCGGCGTAGCCGTCGTGTCCGCCACCCTGGTCACTTTCCACGGGGACGCCGGCCACCGTTTCGCCGTGGCCATGCTCGTCGCCGCCGCCTTTGCCTTTGTCGGCCTGCTCACGACGCGCGTCGTGCCGCGCGGGCCGGCGCAGCCGCTCTTGTTGCGGCTCGAGCACCTCTTCGTGCACCACGCCGGTGGGCTTCCCTGACGCTGTGCGCGGGACCTATTCGGACCATCCGGCGCAAGCGCCATCTGGCGAGGACGCGCTCCTCCTTGGTGCGGCTCTCCGGGAGCGGCGACGCCTACGGGCTCCCGGCTCGTCGTTCACCCCAACGGGACCGCCTATCAGTCCACTGATCCGCCTATCAGTCCACTGATCATAGCCTGAGCGTGGGCTGGGCCAGCGGCTGGCTCGGCGGTGATTGCGCTCCCAATTGCGTTCACGTTCCACCAGAAGGTGAGGTTTATCAAGGAGGGCACATGCCTGAGGGGCACCGTGCCGGTAATGAACGAACGTACCGAGAAGGCGGGCCCCGGCCGGGGGCTGCTTTTGGGGCACGCGGGACGTCGTCCGCAAGTGCCCCAGAGTGCTGTAGAAGAGGAACTATGAACGAGCGACAGTCACAGCGGCCACCGACTACGACGGACGCCGGGATCCCGGTCGCGAGCCAGGAACACTCGCTCACCGTCGGGCCCGACGGTCCCATCGTGCTGCAGGACTTCTACCTGATCGAACAGATGGCCAACTTCAACCGGGAGCGCATCCCGGAGCGGCAGCCGCATGCGAAAGGCGGCGGCGCCTTCGGCACCTTCGCGGTGACCCAAGACGTCAGCCGCTACACCAAAGCGGCGGTCTTCGCGCCCGGGACCGAGACCGAGGTCGTCCTGCGCTTCTCGACCGTGGCCGGCGAGCGCGGCTCACCGGACACCTGGCGCGACCCGCGGGGCTTCGCCGTGCGTTTCTACACGAGCGAGGGCAACCTAGACATCGTCGGCAACAACACGCCCGTCTTCTTCATTCGCGACCCGATCAAGTTCCAGAACTTCATCCGCTCGCAAAAGCGGTTGGCAGCCAACAACCTGCGTGACCCTGACATGCAATGGGACTTCTGGACGCTGTCCCCCGAGTCGGCACACCAGGTCACCTGGCTCATGGGGGACCGGGGCATCCCACGGTCGTGGCGCCACATGAACGGGTACTCGTCGCACACGTACATGTGGGTGAACGCCCAGGACGAGCGCTTCTGGGTGAAGTACCACTTCAAGTGCGACCAGCACGTCGAGTGCCTGACCCAGGCCGAGGCCAACCGGATCGCCGGCGAGGACGCCGACTACCACCAGCGTGACCTCTACGAGGCGATCGAGCGCAAGGAGTTCCCGAGCTGGACCTTGCACATGCAGATCATGGCGTTCGAGGACGCCAAGACCTACCGCTTTAACCCCTTCGACCTGACGAAGGTGTGGCCGCACAGCGACTACCCGCTGGTCGAGGTGGGCAGGCTCACACTGGACCGCAACGTCACCGATTACCACACCGAAATGGAACAGGCGGCCTTCCAACCCAACAACACCGTGCCTGGGACCGGCCTTTCGCCGGACAAGATGTTGCTGGCCCGCGGCTTCTCCTATGCCGACGCCCACCGGGCCCGCCTAGGCGTCAACTACCAGCAAATCCCGGTCAACCGTCCCCACTCGGCCGTGCGTAGCTACTCCAAGGACGGCGTCATGCGGGTGGAGAACGTCACCGACCCGGTGTACTACCCCAACTCGTTCGAACGGGCGCCGGCCGCCGACACCAACACGTACGCCGAGCAGGCCGTCTGGGCGGCGGACGGCGAAATAGTGCGGGCCGCATACACCCTCCATGCCGAGGACGACGACTTCGGGCAGGCCAACACCCTCCTCACCTCGGTGATGGACGACGCCGCTCGCGACCGCCTGATCGCCACCGTGTCGGGTCTGCTGGCCGGGCTGCGCCGCGAGGAGGTCCGCCAGCGGGCCTTCGAGTACTGGCGCAACATCGACCAGGCCGTCGGCGACCGGATCGAGGCGGCGGCGCTGGAACGGCGCCGCCGCTGACCAGCAAAATCGAGCCCGGGGGCGACCATCTCGGGGAAAGGTCCCTAGCCGGTGCCTAGGCCGGGAACTTTTCAGCCGCATGAACTCGCGAAGGCTCCCTTTCGCTTGCCGCTGGCGCCACTCTGAAAAGGGCGAACCCCACGGTCCCTTCCTTTCGTTCCCAGGATGGCCTCGCTATGCTCAGACCCTGGCCTGCCGGGCAACTGCAGGCCAGCTGGTAGGCGTGGCCCCACGAAAGCGAGCGACCGATGGGTGATGAAGGTCTCCCAAAGCCCGGCGACCGGCACGAGATAAGCCGTCGAAGCGCACTGAAGGTGATCGCCGGCTCCGCCGCCGGCCTCGTGGTCGCCCGAGGCGCGGGCCTCCCCGTGGCCTGGGCGGGCCCCACCTGGCGGCCCGGCCTCACGAGGTCGCTGAGCTTGCTTACCCTCGGGCCGCTCCGGCCCGAGGTCACCGGGCCAAAACCCAGCCTCGTCTTCCAGGCCGTGCGTCCCGAGGACATGCTCTACCTCGGCTTCGAATTTTACAATGCACATGCCCAGGTAATGGGGCACCAAGCCTACATAGTCCCCACCGACGTGGCTAAGCCGAGCTACATGGTCGTCGTCTTCCCTTCCCAGCACGTGGGCGAGCAGTCGGTCGAGTACTCGACCAGCATGACGTCGTGGCCGAGCCCGCCCCTCCACGGCGCCCTGGCCGGTCCCAGCTGGCTGGCCTTCGAACTGCGCCCCGGCGCCCCCGTGCCCTTCACCGTGGCGGGCCTGCTCGAATGGGCCACCCTCAAACCGCAGCTGGTGCCTGTAGAAAGAGAGCCTTTGTCAGGTTCACCGGCGGCGCCGGACCCGCTCCACACCGCCCTGGAAGTGCCCTGGTCGCTGTGGCTCTCGCCCGGCGTGAACGGCACGTGGCAACACTCGAGCACCCCGGTGACCTACAGCGGGCGCACCGAGCTCTGGCATACCCGGCTCGGGGTAAAGGGGACCGAGCCCCCCGCCGCCGTCCCGCTCCTGAAGGCCTTCTGGTCGCGGACTTACGGTGAGGGTACTTTTGCGCCGCCGGCACCCGACCCGTGGTTCATGTCGCTCGACCCCACGGACCGTAACGACATAGTCAAGCTGACTACCGCGCGGGGCGAAGGCGGAGGCCCGGTGGTGGCCAATTTTTTCGCCCTCACAGCCCTCGGGGCGTCCATAAACGTGCGGGGGGCGTGGTCACCCGGCCCCAACAGCGGCATTTCGCTCTCGTCCTGGATCCACCGGACCTCGATCGGGCGTGACAGCTACGTCCGCGTCGTCAACCTCGGGTACCTTTTCCCCTTCGGGCACCGCGCCGTACGGGTCACGATAACCGACCGCGAGTTCCAGGTAGACCCCGATGGCGACGTCGTGGCCTACCTGGTGACCAAGGAGTACATCGTCGTCACCGAACCGGTTATGACGTACACCGGGGACGCCCATGAGCCCTACGCCGGCCGGGGCAACCCGCTGCGGCGCGTCGAGGTCAAGACGGTCACCACCCCGCCGATCGATTTCGACCCCTCCACCGATGCCGGTATAAAGGTCGGCACGCTCGGCTCGGACACCGACTCCGTGCTCTGGGTGCGCAGCGGCGGAGCCGACGTCCCGTTCTCCTTCGTCGCCACGGACCTCGAGGGGCGTACGGTCGACTTCACCACCAGCGTTATATGGCTCGACCTGACCTACACCGGCCAAGCCGACATCGACGACATCATCGCCGCCTACGGCACGGCCGGGCCGGGCCGCAACTCCCCCTCTTTCGGCGGCCAGCTCTTCGCTTTCGCCGACACCGCCGGCGCTGCGCCTGGGGCCACCGCCCAGCACATCGACACCTACACCCTGACGGCGACGTACGTAGCGAACGGCGCCGCCAACTTCTACCCCCTGCTCGGCTCCGCCGTGGTCCACCTGCCCGGGGCCGAACAGATCGTGGGCGCCGGGCCGACGCCCCTGCAGGCGCCGAGCGTGTCGATCTCCGACAACTACCTGAGCCACGGTTTCCAGACCGGGGTGACCGAGGTTTACCTGGCCGTGGAAGAGAACGGTCCCGCGCTCAATTTCCCCGTCAACCTGGTGGGCGGGATGGCGGCCCCCAACTTCAGCGTCAGTGGCCTGGCCCGGGATCTCGGACCGGTAGGCGGCCACCTGGCCAACCTCCTGGCCGGCACGTTCGACCCGTCCGACTTTTTCAGCAACCTTTCCGGCACGGCGGGCAAGCTCCTCGGGGCCATATCGATCATCGAAATAATCAAGACCGTTGACCCGGACGAAGCGGCGTCCAACGCCCAGGCCCCCCAGATTTCGAGCAACTTCGTCTACCCCCACGACGACGACACCCAGCCCCCGACGGCGATCGACACCAAGCTCAGCTGGAACCCGACGGTGCAAGCGGACTCGTTGGGCTTTTTCCAACCCAACGTCCCCGACATGACCACCAACCTATTGGTGACGGCCGATATCTACACGCCGATCTCGAACCCGGCCCAGACCACTTATGCGGTCCACGGCGAGCTCACCAATTTCGAGCTCGTGCTCTTCGGTAGCGATGCCTCGTTCATCGGCATCACCTTCAGCTCGTTCACCTTCGATTCCAAGACCGGCGCCAAGACGTCGGTGCAGCCCAACATCGACACCGTTACGTTCCTCGGGCCTCTCAGCTTCATCCAGGACCTGAGCCAGTTGTTGAGCTCACTGGGCGGGCCCTCCATCGACGTGACCGCGGCGGGCATCGCCGCCAGTTACACTCTCCCCCTACCCGACGTAACGGTCGGGATCTTTTCGCTCACCAACCTGTCGTTGTCGGGCGCCGTCAATATACCCTTCGACGGCTCTCCCGTCCGGGTGCGTTTTTCGTTGTGCACCCAGGACAACCCGTTCCTCCTGACCATCTACGTCTTCGGCGGCGGCGGCTTTTTCGGGCTGGCCATCGGTGCCGACGGGATCGAGGAAATCCAGGTGGAGCTGGAGTTCGGCGCCGCCGTTTCCATCAATCTCGGCGTGGCCAGCGGCGGGGTCTCGATCATGGCGGGGATCTACTTCTCGCTCCAGACGGTGCCCCAGAAACAAGTCCAACTAACAGGTTTCCTGCGGGCGGACGGCAACCTCTCGGTGCTCGGGATCATCCAAATCTCGATGGAGTTCTATCTCGCCCTCACCTACCTCGACCCCGGTCAGTGCTACGGGACGGCAACGATCTCGGTGAGCGTTTCGGTCCTGTTCTTCTCAGTATCAGTGAGCGCCACCATGACAAAGACCTTCGGCGGCGGGTCCGACCCCGACTTCGCCGACGCCATCAGCCAGTCCGATTGGGACACCTACTGCGGGGCTTTTGCGGCATGACGGCGCAACGGGTCATCTGGACAGCCTGCCCCAACGGCACCACCCCGAGCGGCAACCTGCTCATCTCGGTCGCCGTCGGCCCCCAGTTGCTCCCTAACGGGACGGGCGCCACCCTGGCCGACTTCCCCGACTGGGAGGACTGGCCGGCGACGCAGATCACTTGGAAAGCGACCATCGGCGTGCATGTCCTAGACGCCACCGTCGTGAGCGCGCTGCCGTCCTCGTCGGCGTACAAGGCGTTGTTCCTCCCGTCCACGCCGGTCGACCCCTACCAGTACCAGAGCCCGACGGGCAGTTCGCTGTACACCTACCCGGCCTCGGCGGTGCGCCGCTTTTTCGTCGGCCTTTAC
This sequence comes from Acidimicrobiales bacterium, assembly GCA_052325485.1. Classification (GTDB taxonomy): domain Bacteria; phylum Actinomycetota; class Acidimicrobiia; order Acidimicrobiales; family Palsa-688; genus Fen-671. The sequence goes on from JBKQUU010000097.1 coordinate 10,993, forward strand.
CGCGGCCTCGCCCACACCCTGCCCGAAGGCGGAGGATGGCACGGTTGGCAAGAGATCATAAGCGATGGCGGCTTCGGCCAGTTGCCGCTCAACGGCCGAGAGATGCAAGGCGCCATCGAGGAAGTCCTCGCCCTGTTCCCCGGATCCGGCGGCCCGATACCGCCGTCCACGGCTTCGAGCCCCCGGACGGACATCACCCAGGCCTACCTGTTCATGCAGCCCCGGACCGAGCCGCCGCCCTACACCCAGGCGGCCGACCTGCCCGAGCCGGCTGTCCCGCAGTTCGACTTCCATCAGGCGTTCTCGCTCCTGCAGCGCCACCCGGCTCTTTTGCGCCTGTTCGGGTTCGTCGTGGACCTCGAGGTCAAGGCACCCGCCGGCCTGTTGGCGACGGTGCCCCTGTCTGTCACCCCCACCTGGGAGCCGAAGCTCCCCCTCCCCATCGCCACCTTTGTTCCGCCGAACACCACCAACGTGACGCCCGTGACCATGACGACGTCCTCCAGTTGGCTAGCCCGACCCCGCACGAGCAACCCGGAGATCGCCGAAGGTTTGCTGCGGTTGTCCGACACCGGCGCCTACCAGGTGATCGAGGTGGACCTCGACGGAGCGTCAGTAAAATCGCTCAACTTCGTCCAGAACGTGTGGAACGCCCAGTTCGCCCAGCGTTCAGCCGACACCCCCACGACCTACGCGGTGCCCCATCTCCGCTCGGCCGGGCTGTCGCTTTCCAAGATCGGGCAGGCCTCCGCCCTGTACCAGAACTGGTTGAACAACGACTCGTTCAACTCGGCCCTGAGCTCGTCGCCTCCCGGGCCGGTCACCTTGTACGCCGAAGACATCGCCCAGGGTTACCGGTTCGACGTGTACGACGCCACTAAGGGAGGTTGGTACTCCCTGTGCGCCCGGACAGCGGCGGCGGCTCCGCCCGGGGTGGGCGGTTACGGCATCGGTGACCCGCCCACGGTCGTGCCCGTCCCGCCCGGGGACGAGGGTTGGCTCGAACCGGCCCCGACCCAGCCCACCTCGAGCTCCTCGACGACCCCACCGATGTACCTGCCCGAGACCCTGATGCGCTGGAGCGGTTGGAGCCTGGTGGCGTCACGCCCCGGCAAGCACATCTCCGACACCTCCGACGACAGCCTCGAAGCCGGCACCGGGAACCCGCCCCCGCCCGGTAGCAATTTCCAGTTGCAGATCGAGTACGCGGCAACGCCGGGGACCCTGCCGACACTGCGCTTCGGCCGGATTTACAGTTTCAAAGCAAGGGTCGTCGACCTGGCCGGCAATAGCGTGCCTTTCGCCCCGCACGGTTCGTTCGACTGGACCACCCCGGGAGCGGTTTATGGCCGGGCCGAGCCGGTCGCCTCCCCGGTGGTCGTCCCCTGCGCGCCGCGCACCCCGGGCGAAAGCCTCGAGCAGATCGTCATCCGGTCCAATTACGACATCCCCGACAGCAGCCCGCTCATCGTCCCGTCCGAACGTCACCTGGCCCCGCCGGCGTCTTCCGAAGAAATGGCCGAGGCCCACGGCGCCCTCGATGGCCCCAACGGAGTGCCGCAAGCGAGCGCCTACTCGCTGATCGCGGGCCGTGACGGCCTGACGTACAAGAGCCCTTCGGTCATGGCGCTCTACGGTGGGGAACTCGATACTCAGCCGCTCAACGGCAGCAACGAATGGATCTACTACCCGCCGGTCGCATCTGCGACGCCATCGCACCCGGCCTTCGGGGTCCCCTACCTGCCTGACGTCCTCGGGGCCGGGGTGTCGTTGGCCGGTTTGCCCGGGGCCGGGCTGAAACGGACAAACGTGGCCTTTGGCACCGTCGGCGCCTGGCCGACGCGCCGAGCGGTACGCCTGGTGGTGCGGGCCGGAGCACTGCCCCCCAAGCCGCCGGCGCCGACCGAGCTCGACGGCCCCATCACCGTGTACGCGCCCAAGGCCTCTGTCACCACCGTGCGGCTCAGCTCGTGGCTCCTCCCCGCTCACCTCGAGTCGATGAAGCTGTGGCAGTGGCTGGTGGAGGCCACGTTGACCACGCCGGCGCTGGAAGCCCTCGTTCTCTCCGGGGGGCACTACATGTTCACCCCTTACCGCGAACTGACGATCGTCCACGCCGTGCGCCAACCGCTCGACCCGCCGTGGGCCAACATCCTGGCGCCCTTCCGCAACACCGGCGCCACCTACACCTACCTCAATGGCGACGTACGGGCCGACGCCAAGAGCACCCAGCGGGTCGACGTCCTATCGTTTTACGTCGACCCCTATGACGACGGGGCCAACCCGGACGGCGCCGTCCTCCTCGAGAGCAAGGCCCGGGTAGCCGAGATCCCGTTGGCCGCGGACCAGAGCGACATCGTCCCCATAAAGGACATGCGCCACGACTTCGGTGACACCAAGCACCACGACGTTTTTTACAACCTGTTGTCCACGACCCGCTTTCTCGAGTACTTTACCGAGCGGGCCACTGCCACCTTGAGCGGCACCACCGCGGTCGTAATTTCTCCGCACAAGTTCGCCGCCGGCACCGTGGTGGTGACGGGCAGCGGGAAGGCGGCGTCGGTCACCTACAAGGAGGGCGTCGACTTTGTCGAGGACGACGGGGCGGGGTCGATAGCCCGCATCAACACCGGGTCGATCCCCAATGCCGCCACCGTGCAGGTGCAGTTCGTGGCCCCGCCGGTGACCCGTTCGAGCCTGGAACCGGTGGCGCACCCTCCGACCAAGCTCGGTTACCTCGTGAACGTCCCCAGTTCGGCTCGGCCACCCGTGCCCGCGGTGCGCTATTTGATCCCCGCCTTCCGCTGGCAGCATACGAGCTCACCCAAGCTCAAGACGTCCTTTCGCTTCGGCAACGTCCTGCGGGTCTACATAGGCCGCCCCTGGTTCGAGACCGGCGCCGGCGAGCTGCTCGGAGTGGTCGTCGCCGCTCCCCCGCCCGGGGTGGGCCTCCCGGTCAGCCTGGTCCCCTTTGTCAGCGGGTACGGGCTCGACCCGGTGTTCGAGGCCGGCGGAGTGAAGACGGCAGCAGTAACCGACTTCACCCTCGCCGTGCACCAGGGACAGGCCCTGCTCCTCGAGGAGCAGACCGGCACCACGCCTTGGGTCGATGTGGCAGGGCACGCCGTGGCTTGGGACAGGGAGCGCCAGCTCTGGTTTTCCGACATCGAGATCAAAGACATCTCGGCCAGCACTTATTTCCCCTTCGTCAAGCTGGCGCTCGTCCGCTACCAGCCCAGTTCCCTCAACGGGCTCCAGCTCTCCCGTGTCGTCCAAGCCGACTTCGTCCAGGTCACCCCCGACCGCGTCGTCTCGACCAGTTTCCCCACCCCCGTCACGGTCAAAGTCGCGGTAGCCGGACCGGGCTATGTCGCCACTACCGACCCCTTCACGGCCGACTCGGTCCTGGCGTACGTCCAGGAAGCCACGGTCGAGACCTCGGACGCCGACCTCGTGTGGGCGACCGTACCCTCCAGTTTGGCGGGGACACCGCTCAATATCTCGTTCCAGTCGACCTCGACGACGATCTGGGAGGGCACGGTCAAGCTGCCGGCGCCGCGGGGCTCCAAGAGGTTCCGGGTCCTGGTGGCGGAGTTCGAGCACCACAAGGTCGTGGCTGTAGGCAACCTCGGGGCCAAGGTCACTTACCTCGACGCCATCGAGATCTGAGCCCGAGCGTTTTGCGGCCGGCGTGATCATGGGCTTTCTCATCATCCATTTCGGTGTGATGGCCAGCGAGATCGTCCGTCGTCGTGGGAGCGTCAGCTAACGCGTCACGGAGGGGCTCGGTCCGCCGTGCACGGAGGTTTACGAGGGTCAAAGGACGCGGTTAGGACTGGAACAGACCACTTACCAGGCCCGGTCACTGCGAGCGGTCCTAGGCTGCCAGACTGGACGCTGTGGCCCCTGTCGCGTCCCAAGACGAGCAAGCCGTCGCCGTCTCCGCACGCGGGCTTGTCAAGTCGTACGGCGAGATACACGCCGTGCGCGCTATCGACCTCGAGGTCCAAAGCGGGGAGATCTTCGGGTTCCTCGGCCCCAATGGAGCCGGGAAGTCGACGACCATCTCCATGCTGTGCACCCTGCTCACGCCGACGGCAGGGACGGCGCAAGTAGCGGGCTTCGACGTGGTCCACCAGCGCGACGACGTGCGCCGCCACATCGGGCTGGTGTTCCAAGACCAGACGCTCGACGGCTATCTGAGCGCCCAGATGAACCTGCGTCTTCACGGCGAGCTGTACGGGGTGCCGAGCTCGGCGCTGCACGACCGGATCGAGCGCATCTTGAAGATGGTCGGTCTATGGGACCGGCGCAAGAGCAAGGTCAACACCTTTTCGGGAGGGATGCGCCGGCGCCTGGAGATCGGGCGAGGCCTCCTCCACTCACCCCGGGTGCTGTTCCTCGACGAGCCCACCGTGGGCCTAGACCCGCAGACCCGGGCGTCGATCTGGTCCTACATCCGCGAGCTCAAGGCGACCGAGGACATCACCATGTTCATGACGACGCACTACATGGACGAGGCGGAGTACTGCGACCGCATCGCCATAATCGACGACGGGCGGATCATCGCTCTCGACACGCCCGAGGCCCTGAAAGCCAGCGTAGGGAAGGACCGCATCCGGATCACCACCGATAACGACACCGAGGCCATCCGCCTGCTCGATGAGCTCTTGGGCATCGACGCCACCACCTCAGAGCACGAGCTCACGTTCTCCGTCGAACGGGGCGAGCACTTCGTGCCCCGCCTTTTCTCCGAGCTGCCGGTCTCGATACGGTCGGTGAGCGTAGCCCGGCCGACCCTTGACGACGTCTTCATGGCCTACACAGGCCGGACGATCCGCGATGCCGAGGCCGGCACCAGCGAGTTCGGCAAGCAGATGATGAAGGCCCGTATGAGCCCGAGGCGCCGATGACCACGACCGTCGAACCATCCGCGCCTGCGCTCCCGACCAGCCCCATAGCCGCGGTGCGGGTACCGAACCGCACTACAGGCGGAGAGTTCCGGGCGATCAAGATCGTTTTCTACCGCGAGCTGATCCGCTTTTTCAACGACCGGATCCGGATCGTCACCGCCCTGGTCCAACCGTTCCTGTTCCTCTTCGTGCTCGGCAGCGGGCTCGGGACCCTGGTGGACCTAGGGCCCGGGCTGTCGTTGCGCACCTTCTTCTACCCGGGGATCCTGGGCATGTCGGTCCTCATGACGGCCATGATGGCTGCCGCTTCAGTGGTGTGGGACAGGGAGTACGGGTTCCTTCGGGAGATGCTCGTCGCCCCGGTCCGACGGGGGTCGCTGGTCCTCGGTAAGTGCCTGGGCGGATCTGTGATAGCCGGCTTTGAGGGTGTGGTCGTCATCGCTATCGCCGGGCTGGTCCAAGTGCCCTACAACCCCGTCCTGATGATCGAGGTGTTCGGGATCCAGCTGCTATTGGCGTTCACCATCTGTGCGTTCGGGATGATGATGGCATCGCGCATCCAGCAGATGCAGTCGTTCATGGCCTTGAACATGCTCATGGTCATGCCGATGTACTTCCTGTCGGGGTCGATGTTCCCGTCCCGTAACCTACCGACCTGGCTGACCATCTTGAACCGGGTCGACCCCCTCACCTACGCCGTCGACCCCTTGCGCCGCCTCGTCTTCGATCACCTGCACGTTTCGCCGGTGATACGAGCCAAGCTCGATGCCGGCGTGAGCTGGAACGGCTGGCACGTGCCCACTCTGTTCGAGGTAGGCGTCGTCGCGGCCATGGGCGTGATCATGCTCAGTATCGCCATTTTCGCTTTCAGCCGCAGCGAATAACCGCCCGGGCACGCGACCCTGTCAGGGGGCCGGCTGTTCGATGGGCAAAAGCACCACAAAGCGTGTGTCGCCCGGCTCGGACTGGACACGGATGTCGCCATGGTGGCGGCGCACGACTATGCGGTAGCTGATGTCCAAGCCGAGGCCGGTGCCTTGGCCCACGTCCTTGGTCGTAAAGAACGGCTCGAATATCCGCCGTTGCACCTCAGGCGCTATCCCCGGCCCCGTGTCGGCGATCTCGACAGCCACGCATTCGCGCTCGCGGCGCGTGCGGATGGTCAAGGTGCCCTCCCCGCCCATGGCGTCAATGGCGTTGTCGATGACGTTGGTCCAGACCTGGTTGAGCTCGCCCGCTTGCGCGCAGATCTTCGGCAGGGAGCGGTCGTAGTCACGCACAAGCTTCACGCCCCTTTTGATCTTGTGGCCAAAGATCACCAGGGTGCTTTCAAGGCCGTCGTGGACGTCGACCTTGTCGAACTTCGACCTGTCGAGGTGGCTGTAGTCCTTCATCGCCGCCACCAGCTCGGAAATCCGACCGGCGGAGCTTCGTATTTCCCGTACAAGGTTTTCGATGTCGAGCGCTGTTGCCAGCCAACGGACGGCGTCGGGCGCCGCGTCCCCGGTCGCGGCTATAACGCGGCGGAGCCAGGCGTTGTCCAGCCCGGCCGAGACCAAGGAGGGGGCGACGGCCCAGGCCTCCTCGACCCCAGCAACCTCGAGCTGCTCCGTCAGCTGGTCCTCGAGGTCCCCGGCCTCGAGGGGCGAGAGCTCCAAAGATCCCTGGGCGTGCCTGGTCGCCTCGGCAAGCAGGTCGAGCATTTCCGACAGCGCGCCCTCGTTCAGCTTCGGGGCCAGCTTTACTAGAACGCGGCGACCGTCCTGGAGCCGCGTGCTGAGCGTGTCCGCCGCCCGCACCTCGGCCGCGGCCGGGTTGTTGAGCTCGTGGGCGAGCCCGGCAGAGAGGGACCCGAGGGCGATCAACTTCTCCCTTTGGCCGACGAGCGCCCCGGTGTTGGTCATGCCGAGGAACAACCCGTCCAGGAGGTGGACGGCCATGGGGAACCAGGTCTTCAAGAGGTAGGCATAGTCCTCGGCCCGTAACTTGAAAAGTCTCGAGCGCGCCACTGTGCGCAGGGTGGACGAGTACGACTGGTCGGCGGACGCGCTTATGAAGGCGCGGGTGGCCCCAGCGTAAGCCCCCGGCCGGCTGGCCGTGTTAAGGACGACGTCTGCGCCGTCGACGCGCGTCACCAGCTGGACCTCTCCGTTCAATAGGACATAGAAGTACTCCGCCGAGGCACCCTGGGCATAGACTTCTCGGCCCGCTTCGTGGGTCTCGATCGTGCCGTGCGCCACGAGCCAGTCGAGTTGCCCGTCGGTCAGGCTCTCGAAAAGGAAGCAGGCGCGCAGCTCGTCCTTCGGCCCGTTTTGGCTCGTGCCGCTGCCGGTCTCGGTCATAGCAGTTCCAGGTACCTATGCACGAACGTCACCGCCATGGCGCCCTCTCCCACTGCCGAGGCGACCCTCTTCACGGACTGGCCTCGTACGTCGCCCGCGGCAAAGACGCCAGGGACGCTGGTCTCGAGGAAATACGGGTGCCGCTCGAGCGGCCAGTCGGCAGGGGGCTGGCCGTCGACCAGAAGGTCAGGCCCGGTGAGCACGAAGCCGTTCTCGTCCCGGAGGATCTCCTTCCCGAGCCAATCCGTGCAGGGAGCGGCACCAATGAACACGAACAACCAAGACGTCGCCGCCTCCTCTTCGGTGCCAGCACCTCGGTCCGCTATCGTGATGCGCTCCAGGTGGTCGCTCCCGCTCGCCCCGACCACCTCGCAGCTTGTCCGCACTCGGACATTGGGAAGCTCAGCGATCTGTTGGACGAGGTAATGCGACATCGAGCGCTCTAAGGCTTCCCCGCGCACGAGGAGCGTGACGCTGCGGGCCGTCCGGGAAAAGAAAACGGCCGCCTGGCCGGCTGAATTGGCTCCTCCCACGATATAGACGTCTTCGTCCCGGCACGATTGAGCCTCGGTGGCGGCGGCGCCGTAGTAGATGCCGCTGCCGTTGAAAGCGTCGGCGCCGGGGGCCCGAAGACGCCGGTACGCCACCCCGGTGGTCAGGATGACCGCGTGGGCGGACAGTTGGACGCCCCCCGCCAGCCCCACGACGCGGGCCGAGCCGCATACCTGGAGGCCGGAGACCTCCGAAGTCAGCAGCATCTCAGCGCCAAACCGTCGAGCCTGGGTGCTGGCCCTCCTGGCTAGGTCACCGCCCTGGATGCCCGAGGGGAAACCGAGGTAGTTCTCGATCCTCGAGCTTTGGCCGGCCTGGCCGCCGACGGCCTCGCGCTCGACGAGCACGGTCTTTAAGCCTTCCGAGGCCCCGTACACGGCAGCACCGAGGCCAGCCGGCCCGGCGCCGATGACGATCAGGTCGTAAAAGGGGAGCGAGGGCGTCGAGGCCAACCCGAGCAGGGCCGCCACCTCAGCCGGCGAGGGGCCCTGCAACGCCTCGCCCGAACCGGCGATGACAAGGGGCAGGTGATCGGCATCGCCGCCGTTGGCGGCGAGGAGCGAGGCGGCCTCGGCGTCACGGTCGATCTCGAGCCACTTGAAAGGCACCTGGTTGCGGGCGAGGAAGTCCTTGACCTTATGGGAGGGGGCCGACCAACGGTGGCCGACGACGCGGACGCTGTCGTCGGCCTTCATCCGGTCCTGCATCTTCCAGTCCTCGAGGAGGTCGTCAAGGACTGGGTAGAGCTTCTCCTGTGGAGGGTCCCAGGGCTTCAACATGTAGTAGTGGACGTCAGCTTCGTTGATGGCGGCAATGGCGGCGTCGGTGTCTGCATAGGCTGTGAGCAGCACGCGGCGGGCCTTGGGGTAGAACTGGCGCGCCTGCTCCAGGAACTCCACACCTGTCATCTCCGGCATCCGGTGGTCGGCGAGCAGTAGGCCGACCCTTTCGTCTCTAAGCTTCAGTTCCTTCAGGGCGTCGAGCGCGGCGGTCCCCGACTCGGCCCGGCGGATCCGGTAATCCTCGCCATAACGTTGGCGCAGGTCACGAGCGATGGCCCGTGACACGTCAGGGTCGTCGTCTACGGTCAAAAGGATCGGAGGTCCCATCGGCCCATTGTGGCCGCGCTCTCGCCGTAACCTTCGCGGGTGGGGCGTTCAGGTGCTGTTGGTCGCCCCGACCGGGACGGGCGAGCCTCGTGCCGAGGACCGAGGAGAGCGCTAAGCAGCTCGCCACCGCAGCTCGCGCACGCCGGTGGACAAGGGGCCTAGCCAGGGCGGGCGGCCCGCCCGGCTCACCCTCCATACCGGCTGCGGCAGCGGACGTCGGCCCCGACCTTCACCGCGACCGCAACAGGAAAGGCGCGGCGCCCAGAGAGACCGAACTTCGACCGGGCCCAGGGGCACGCCCGGAGGGCGCCGCACGGCGAGGACAGGCTCGGTTACGTCCGACTCAGGCGGCGGTTGGCCGGGCCGCTATAGCGGATCGGATCCTGAGAACACCCGGGGCCAGTTCACCCTGGGCGCGTCCTTGGGCGAGGAGCGCTCCCCACCAGGCCAGGTCGTCCAGCATGACGGTCATGGCGGCCCTCGTCCCTAGGTCGAGGGGGGCACCGGCATCGTCAAAGGCCTCCTGGACGTGAGGGATGAGGACGGTTTGCCTCAGGGGTACCGCCTCGGCCTCGATGGCCGCAGCCATCAGGTGCTCCACCGCCCGCACCCCCGCGGCGATCCCACTGCTGTAGCCAACCGCCGCCAGTGGCTTATTGCGCAAGGCCCAACTTACGAACACATTGTCGAGGGCATTTTTCAAAGCTCCAGGCATGGAGTGCAAGTACTCGGGCCTGACGACCAGCACGGCGTCGGCTTGCTTGAGGGTACGGTTCCACTGGCGCACTACCGGCTCGGAGTACGTCGGGTCCTGGAAGTCGCCGATGGTCCCCATATGCTCCTGGAACAACGGCAGGACCCATTCACGCAGGTCCATGACCTCGACCTCGAACGCTCCGTGGGCGTTGGCCTGGTCGATGACCCAAGGCGCCACTAAGTCGGCGGCCCGCGTGGGCCTGGTGCTCCCGATGATGATCTTGAGCTTCAGCATGGCGCTCCACTGTACTAGTATATTTACTCAACCATTGACTCCATCAAGTATCGTACGGGGTACTTGAGACTGTCAAGTTCTATGGGAAGACTGCGTTCATGGCTGATGGTCACAGCGATGCCGGGTTGGAGGAGGTCGTAGACGGCCTCCTCGAAGTAGCCGATCGGGTACACCACGTGGTGTGCTCGGTTGCCGCACGTCACGACCTGACCCCGCAGCAGGTGGGGCTGTTGCGAATGCTCGCCGCGCCGGTGTCCATGCGCGCCTTTGCCGAGGAGCTCTCGTGTGACCCGTCCAATGTGACCGGGCTGGTCGACCGCGCCGAGCGGCTCGGGCTGGTCGAGCGGGTACCCGACCCGGGAGATCGACGGGTCCGCATCCTGAAGTTGACCACCAAAGGCCGCAACCTTCGTAGCACCATCAATCGGGAGGTGGCCCGGTCACTTACCGATGCGCTCGGTCTCAGCACCGACGACCACGCCAAGGTGATGGGTGTGCTGGGGGCCATGACCTCGGCCACTAAGCCTCCACGAACCGATTAGCGACCCATAACGGAACTTCTTATCGGTCCAGGTGATCGGGGGCCCTGCCCTTTCCTCCATATCGGCTCCCGCCGCCGGACGGGGGTGCCGAGCAGGGTGCCGATGGGCCAGGCGGTTCGATGATGGTGCCGCGTGTCCCGCGCAGCAGGTCACCTGCTTCGTCGAGGCTTCCGATCATCGCAGGTTTTCCGGTGGCCTCCACGAAGCGGCAGGCGGCCTCGACCTTGGGGCCCATCGACCCGGGCGGGAACACCTCGGCGCGCATGGCTTTGGGTGTGGTGCGCCCGATCGGGCGGGCCATCGTGGTACCGAATCCGAGCTCGACATTGGCGACGTCGGTGAGGATCAACAAGGCGTCGGCATCGAGATCCAGTAAGTCCAGCCCACCTGGTAGCCGGCGAAATCGCCGAACTCGTGACGGGAGTAAGCGTAGAGGCCGCCGTCGCTGTTGGGCACCCGCCTGGTGAGCTGGCCGAACAGCACGCCAAGCAGCAGTGCGCCCACGGCGATCACACCCAGCACGGCCAGCGACATGGTGCCGGCGCCGGCGAGCACCGCCGGCATAGTGAACACTCCGGTCCCCACGATGCTGCCGACGACCAGTCCGGTCGCGGAGGTGAGCCCCAAGGTGCGCGCCTTTTTCTCGTTGCGCGACGACATCGGGAACTTCGGGCCACCGTTGGAGCCAAATGGTCCGGGAGGCAGGCTCGAGCGAGGCAGTTGGGTCGACTTTGAGGACGTAAGCGACTCACCGATCGCCATTTGGCCCACCTTCGTTCAAAGCTGTACGGGTGAGCGGATAGGACAGCGAACCTCGACGGACCAGGCCACGTTCGGGTGCGCCACAAGGGCCCCGGCCGCACCCCGGACTTCCAATGGCATACTCGCCGCGTTGCCTGAGACCGGGACGACCCGTCTGGTCATTCGTCCCCCATGAGCCACTCCAGCCCTATCAAACGTAGGACTCGAAGTACACGTGGGCTCGGTGCCGCGACGGTTACTTTACGACCGAGCTGAGCACCGTAACGGGCGGTACCCACAAGGAGGCCGAGCCAGGCCGCGTCAATGAACCGCACTCGCGAGCAATCAAGGACCAACGGGCCTCGGCCGGTCTCCAGGGCTTCCCGCAGTTGACGCCCACCGAGCACTGCCGTTGCCACGTCGAGTTCCCCCACCAGCAACAGGCTCTGTGACTGCGCGGACGGTGCCGTGGTCCTTATGCGGCTTTGTGCAGCTGCCCAATCGCCCCACACCGGAGCCGGGCCAGTTGCCGCCCGCTCCACAACCGCGTCTTTCGTCGCTAACCGCCGGCGAGCGGGCTTCGGTGCAGTCAGGCAGACGGGCCGCCTAGACAAACGACTCGGCCCTGCACAAGTGCCAGGCGGGCCGGCACCAAGTTCACGGTCGACAAACGTTGACATGCGCTGTGCTTCTCCCTTGTTGTATTTGTCCGGCAACGTCTGGGATCGACGACGGCTGGCTCCGTCAGGGACCGAGTCGCGTAAAGACGCCGGCATCCTCTGTCGGGCCCCAACCGTCGACCATCAGCTCCCAAGGCCGTGCCATCTTGCGTACCTCGCAATAGGGACATCGTCGCTCGTTCGCCCTAGGGGTCGAGCCCGTCGAAGGCCCTGGCCCACCCCCCGGTCCCCCTGTTGGCCGCCGCCGGACGGAGTGCCCCACGTCTTAGGCTGCTCGTACGCGGTCGGGGTGGACGTCCACTAGGGAGTTCCCCTGGTGCGAAGGTCTGCTCCGAGGCGCACCATCGCCTTAGTAGAACACAGGGAGGTAGCCATGAGCACCGCAAAGACCGATGTCCGCCCCGCTATCGACGGCACGCCCGTCACGAACGTAGATATGAAGGTGGAGGTGGTCGTCATCCCCGTCTCGGACGTTGAGCGCGCCAGAGCCTTCTATGTCAACCTCGGCTGGAGGATCGACGCCGATGTCCACCGTGATGACTTCCGTCTCGTCCAGTTGACGCCCCCGGGCTCCGGGTGCTCGGTCCAATTTGGCACGGACATCACGCCTGCCGCGCCGGGCTCGGCGCAATGGGTGTACCTGGTCGTCTCAGACATCAAGAGCGCGAGCGCTGCTCTGGCGGCGCGTGGTGTCCACGTGAGCGAGGTGTTCCACGAGGCGACGCTCGGCGACCGGTTCCATGATAATGCCAGGGTCGCAGGGCCGCCGGCCGGGCCCGGCAGCTACGGCTCGTTCGCCGCGTTCAGCGATCCCGATGGCAATACCTGGCTCCTCCAGGAGGTCACTCAACGGCTGCCCGGCCGTATCGACGGCACCATAACGTCCTTCGCATCAGCAACTGAGCTGGAGAAGGCGCTTCAACGAGCCTCGGCGGCCCACCACGAGCACGAGGAACGTCTCGGCCAGCCCGACTCGAACTGGCCGAAATGGTACGCGGACTACATGGTGGCGGAACAAACGGGCCAGCAACTACCATCTTAAGTTGTCCTTAAGTGACGGTCAGTGGCGTCAGGCGCCGAGGATCTGACGGGCGGATCCTGTGATCTGGCTGGCCGAAATCCCGGCTGCGTCCATGAGCTCCGGTGGTGTCCCGGAGCCGGGAAGGTTTCGGACTGCCAGGTGGGTTATTCGGGCTGGGTGACCGGCGTCGCTCAAGGCCTCGAGGACAGCGCCTCCTATCCCGCCCGCAGGGTAGTGGTCCTCGACTACCACCAGGCGGTCCCCGGTGGCGGCCGCTGCGGCCAAGAGCGTGTCGGTGTCGATGGGTTTCAGCGAGTACAGATCGATAACGCGAGCGGTGATCCCGTCGATCGCCAGCTGGTCGGCCGCGGCTAGACAGTTGTGCAGGGTGACGCCCGCGCCTATCAACGTTACTTGGTCGTCGGCGCTGGACCGGACCACCTTGGCGCCGCCGATGGGAAAGACCTCGTCCGGTGCGTACAGCACGGGGTAGGCGCCGCGAGTGGTACGCATGTAAACGACGCCTCGACGGTCGGCCATCTCCTGTACCAGGAACGCCGCACTAGTGGCGTCGCTTGGGTATAACACGGTCGATCCGTGGACAGCGCGCATCATGGCCAGATCCTCGAGGGCCATCTGCGATGGGCCGTCGGCACCGATCTCGACACCGGCGTGCGAGCCGCACAAACGGATGTTGGCAGTCGAGATCGCTGACATCCGGATGAAGTCGTAGGCGCGGCTCAGGAAGGCGGCGAAGGTGGCAGCGAAGGGGATATACCCGCGTACGGACAGGCCGACGGCGGCGGCCACCAGTTGCTGCTCGGCGATGTACATCTCAAAATAGCGCTCGGGATAGACCTTGGCGAACTCCTCGGCGTGGGTGGAGTTGCCCACTTCGCCGTCAAGAACAACCACATTGGAGCGGGCGCCCACAGCGGCCAGCGCTTGGCCGAACGCCACTCGGGTCGCCACCCTGGCCCCCAATTCGTAACGGGGCAGTTTCACCTCGCCACTGGGCCGGGCCCGCGGCGACCCGTCCTCGGGCTGCGGCCCGCGGACAGTGATATGGCGTTCTCCTCCCAGCTCGATGATGGCCCGCTCGGCCATCTCCGCCGGCAACGCCCGGCCGTGCCAGCCCTCCCGGTCCTCGACCTCGCCGAACCCCCGGCCCTTGCGGGTGCGGGCCAGGACCACCGTAGGCCGGTCCGCCTCGGCTGCCTCGCCAAGGGCCTTGTCGATCTCACCCAAGTCGTGGCCATCGATACAGATTGCCCGGCACCCGAACCCCTCGGCCCTGCGGGCGTACGCCTCCAGGTCCCAGCTCAGCTCCGTCGGTCCCCGCTGGCCCAGCCGGTTGACGTCGACAATCGCGGTCAGGTTGTCCAGCCGGTAATGGGACGCCTTGTCGAGCGCCTCCCATATAGACCCTTCTGCCATCTCGCCGTCGCCGCACAGCACCCACACCCGGAAAGGGAGCTCGTCGAGGTACCGACCGGCCAAAGCCACCCCCACTGCGTCGGGCAGCCCCTGACCGAGCGAGCCCGTTGCTACGTCCACCCAAGGCAGCAACGGGGTAGGGTGGCCCTCCAGGCGCGAACCAAGCCGCCGGTACCCTGTCATTAGTTCCTCGTCGGTGATGGCTCCGGCCGCTTTGAACATCGAGTACAGCAATGGCGACGCATGACCCTTGGAGAAGATCAGATGATCGTTGGCCGGGTCGTCAGGGCGGTGCCAGTCATAGCGGAAGTACCGGGCCAGAAGGACAGCCATCACGTCGGCCGCGGACATACTGGACGTCGGATGACCAGACCCGGCAGCGGTGCTACAGCGGACCGAGTCCACCCGCAACTGCTGAGCCAGCTCCCCAACCTCACCCAAAGTGTGATCGGTCATGACGTTCTCCTTCCCGACGACCCCGTCTTCATATGGTCACGACCGGCGACGGCCCCACAGGTCGCCGACGCCCCACTCCCCCACCGTCGCGCCTGAGCGGGCTCGTCGCGCCCGTGGGAACCCCTAGTTCGTTTGCTTGTGCAGCCCCACTGCTTGTCACCGAAGGTCCTGACCGGCTTCGCCGCCGGCCCACCCGGCCACCCGGACGACCTCACCGGTCCTGACATCCCGGGAGCCGACTACTTTGTGTGTCGAGAGGAAAGGTCCCCCTCCGGACCTGCGCGCCCGACCCCGAGCGTTGCCGCTGAAGCTCCGGGGAGCTGACCAGGGACACCCACGGGCGCGACGGGCGTCTCCGGATGGGATATTTATGGTGTATTGCTTATCCACGGCGAACATTACGGGCAGTAAAAGCCTAACCGGCCCGTCATCACCTAACGGGAGGGCGATGTCCCTCCCGAAACCCCGTTACAAGCAGCTCCAATTGCTGGGGCTCGCAAAGTGAAAGGAAATATAATTTATGTCCCGCTATTTTACCAACCTCACGGTTGCCCTCCTTGGCGGCTTGGTCGTCGTAGGGAGCAGGACGTTGACAACGGTGACGGTCGCGTGGCTGGCCTTTGGAGTCGCGGCAGCGGTGCTGATGATCTCAGTGGTAGCGCAACTCGACAGCCGGCGTGGCATCGCCCAGCGCGCTATCGACACTGCGCTTGGTGCCATCAGTGTCGTCCTGATCGTCTTCAGTATTGTCTTTGCCGGCGCGACGGTTACCTGGTTGGCGTTCGGTCTGTCGCTGGCGTTCGTCGGCGTCGCAGCCGTCGGCATGACGTGGCACGAGATCGAGAACTGGCGCTCGGCCAATGGGCTCGCTGAGTTGCACTCGTTCATCAGGGCCGGGCGGCCGGCCGTCGCCGCACCGACCTTGGTGGAAGCGGCCTGATAGCCGTCAATCCCGGAGCGTCGGCTTCATGTTGCCTATGGGTTCGGATAGAGGAGCCCGGGGAGGGGGCCGTCGTCCCTCCCCGAGCTCAGCGTTGAGGCGGTTACGTACAGGCTGCGCTCTGGTACCGACCGGACATGGCGCCTCGGGGGTCCCTGATGAGTCGGTCTGGGTCGTGTTCCAAGAACCAGGTGGCCGTGGGTGATGATCTCGAGGCCGCGAAGACGGTGAGCTGCGGTCGAGCCGTACATGGTTGCGTACCGGGCCGGTACCAGGTCTTCCAAGGCTCGACGCTGCCCTCCCGGTCAAAGGCCGATGCTCGGTTGGTAGCGGGGGCGTGACATGTCGGGAGAACACGACACCGAGGTTCGTCCACGTGCCGTCAAAGGTTCCTGGATCACCCGGACGATGCTTGACTTCTGAGAGCGTGGCGCTCCGTTCAGGACCACGATCTGGCCTGGTACGCTCACTCCGCCAGTCTTTCGGAAAGTTGACGGCACCTCCGGTCCTCCCCGTCCCGGTGCAAAGCCGACGGTCCCCACTCTCCCGCTTTCACGGGCAGCGTGCCCTGATCGACGAGGCGAGTGATCTCCCGGGGAACGAGCCGCCTGAAGCATCGACGTGCCGCTCTTACAGGCGCCCAACATCCGGGCCGATCAGGTCGGTCAAGATCTCAGAGACGCTTATTCGGGTACCTATCTAAGATGTAGGTCAGCCACCTTCTTCGATCTTGGTCACATCATGAAGACCACTCGTGGGACGCTTCGTTAATTGGGAGGTCGCTAATGCCACTGACTCTCAAACAGGTAAGAGATAATTGTCAAACAGCCCGGGCCAGTATGCAACGTGCTCGCAGTGAACACTGGGCCTTTGGAGCTTTCAACCTAGACGACGAGCAAACCCTAAAAGCTGTCGCCCGGGCTGCCCAAAAGATGCAAGCCCCAGTGCTCGTAGAAGTCAGCCAGGGCGAAGTCGACGATCTTGGCCTCGACAACGTCCGAGACATGGTTGACAACTTTAAAGACGACTTCGCCCTGGAGATCTATGTCAACCTAGACCACAGCCCGAGTGTCGAAAACGCCATTAAAGGCATAGAAGCCGGTTTTGAGTTTATTCACATTGATGTCTCCCAGGCCGACCACGACGCTTCTGACGAGGAGATTGTTGCGGCCACTAAACAAGTCGTCGAGTACGCCAAGTTTACCGGCGCGTTAGTCGAAGCCGAACCACACTACTTTGCCGGTAGCTCGAACCTTCACACAGAACAGATCAACTACGAAGAGATAAAGAAGACTTTCAGCACGCCAGAAGGTGCGAAAGCTTTTGTCGATGCTACTGGTATCGATACCTTTGCGGCGGCGGTCGGTAACCTGCACGGTAAGTACCCGGTACCTAAGGTGCTTGACCTTGACCTCTTACAGCGAATCCGCGATGCTATTAATTGCAACATCTCCCTTCATGGTGGCAGCGATACCCCCGGGCACTACTTTGTGAGTGCAGTTCAAATCGGGGTAACAAAGGTCAATATTAACTCCGATATGCGCTACGCCTATCGGACTACTCTGGAGAAAGTGCTGAAAGAACACCCGAATGAGTACTCCGTCCCCAAGCTAATTGGCGGAGAGGTCGTCGATGCAGTCCAGGCGGTGGTGGAGAGCAAACTAGGAACGCTTAACTCAAGCGGTAAGTCTAGGTAGGATGGGTTATAGATTTACTTTCGGGCACTCACAATGCCCGCTGACCGCGGGTCAGTAAGTCCTCCTTCGAGCACACATTCCAGAAAGCCCTTGAGCAGCCGTCCGGTCGGTGGCCTCGGGCCGACGTGAGAGGCACGTGCACGTAGAGGTCGACCGTGCTGGCCATTGAGGGGCGCGCCGGGGGCTCCTGCAGGTGCGGATAGGGCTGCCTGGGCATCTGCCAACTCGTCTCGCAGGCCCAGCCCAACTGGGAGACCCGATGAGCCTTCCGCGGAAGGCTCCGTCGGGATGACCCGAACACCTCGCCGAGCAGGCGGAGGCCGGCTGTCGACGACGGAGGCACCATGCTGAGCTTCCCGCCACACCTGGGCCTTTCTCCGCCGTTGCCACGGTTGGCACGCCTGACGCGGACCGCTCAGTCGTTGCCGGGGTCCGGTGGCTGGGGGCTCAGTTCCGGCCCCATACCGCGACGGGCGTCGACGGTTTGGCAGAAATCCAGCTCTGACCTGCTGGCAACTCGGCTATGTTAGTAACTAACAGTTTAGTCGGTAACACTTGGAGGTCAGGGTGCGGGCGAGACGGTGGTGGATGCTGGGCGTGACGTGCCTGTCGGTGGTCGTGGTGAGCTTGGACCTGACGATCCTGAACATCGCGCTGCCGGCCATATCGGCGGCGCTCCACGCAGGCACGGGCGACTTGCAATGGCTCAATGACGCCTATTCGCTCGTCTTCGCCGGGGTCATCCTCACCGCCGGGATGCTCGGGGACCGCTTCGGCCGCAAGCGGCTGCTCCTGGCCGGCTTGGCCGTGTTCCTGGCGGCGTCGCTGTGGTGCGCCCTGTCGGTCTCGGCGGGAGAGCTGATCGCGGCGCGCGCTCTGATGGGGCTGGGCGGCGGGATCGTGTTCCCGCTGTCGTTGGCGGTCGTGCCGGCCGCGTTCGGAGATGACGAGCGCCAAAAGGCGGTCGGCATCCTGACCGCAGGAGTGGCGTTCGGCCTGCCCCTCGGGCCGGTGATCGGTGGGCTATTGCTGCAGCACTTCTCGTGGAGCTCGGTGTTCTGGGTCAACGTGCCCGCCGCCGGCTTCACCCTGGCCGCGGGCGCCGTCTTGATGCCGGAGTCAGCCAGCCCCGACCCGTCGCCGCTCGACGTCCTCGGGGCGCTGGTCTCAACGGCTGCGCTCGTCTGCCTTGTCTGGGGGTTCATCGACGGCCCCGAGCACGGCTGGACCAGCGCCCCAACCTTGGCGTTGCTGTCAGCGTCAGCGGTCCTAATGGCCGCCTTCGTACTGCGGGAGCGCCGCGCCGCTCACATGCTGGTCGACCCGGCGCTGTTCCGGGACCGGCGCTTTTCTTGGGGCACGGCGGCCACCGTGGCCGTGTCGGTGGCGCTGTTCGGGATCTTGTTCTTCTTCCCCCAGTACCTGCAGAGCGTGGTTGGCGACGACCCGATCGGCGCCGGGCTGCGGCTCCTCCCGATGATGGCCGGGTTGTTAGTTGCGGGCGGGGCCGCCGACGCCGTCGTGCGGGCGGTGGGCACCAAGATCACGGTCGCCGCCGGGCTGGCACTCCTGGCAGCGGGCCTCGTCATGCTCAGCCAGGTCCACCTGGCCACGGGCTATCCCTTCGTCGCCGCTGGGCTCGCACTTGCCGGGCTGGGGACCGGCGCGTCCATCTCTGCCGCGATGAGCTCAGTGATGGCCGCCGTGGGCAGCGACGAGGCGGGGGCCGGTGCCTCCCTGAACAGCGCGCTGCGCCAGGTCGGCGGGGCGGTCACCGTCGCCGTGCTAGGCAGCATGCTGGCGAGCATGTACGCCCGCGACCTCCGGCCCGCCCTTGCCGCCCTGCCCGCCAGGGATGCCGCTGTCGCCAGCGCCTCGATCACCCAGGCCGTGCAAGTCGCCAGCCGGCTGGCATCAGGCGGTGCCGCTCTGCGCGCCGCGGCAGGGACGGCGTTCCTGCACGGCCTCAGCCTGGTCATGCTCATCTGCGCCGCCGTCGCCGCCCTGGCCGTGCTTGCAAGCTTGCGGTACCTGCCCGGCCGCGTCAGCTCTGTCAGCGCCCCCTCGTTGGAGCCTGCCGCCGTCCCGTCGAGCGGTACGCGACGATGAGGTCTGTGACCGAGCCCGAGCGGGACTGGCGGCAGCGCAAGAAGACCGCTACCCGCGACCGCATCCGGAGCTGCGCGCTGCGCTTGTTCAGCGAACATGGGTACGACGCCACCACCGTCGAGCAGGTCGCTGCCGCGGCCGGCGTCTCGCATATGACGTTCTTCCGCTACTTCCCGACAAAGGAGGACGTCGCCCTATCGGACAGCCACGACCCGCTGATCTCCAGCCTCATCGCGCGGACGCCGGCCACAGAGCCTCTCGTCCGGCGGATCCAAACAGCCCTGCTCCAAGGGCTCAGACAGGTCTACGACGCCGACCGCGACACCATGCTCACCCAGAACAAGCTCATCGTCTCCACTCCCGCGCTGCTAGAACGCTTGTGGGCAGACCAGATGGCCACCCAGCAGCTCATCCTCCAAGCCCTCGGCACGGGCCAGTTGGACGCCCAGCGCAAGTTTCACGCCCGCGTCACCGTCTCGGCGTGCTTGGCCGCGGCGAGCACGGCCGTCCTCACTTGGGTCGAGAACAACGGCACCCCCGAGCTGCCCGAACTAATAGCGCAAGCCTTCGACATCCTTAACAACGGCAGCGACCCCACCCCGCAGAGCAAGGCCGGGCCGTTACATCCCTCGCAGGCGAAAACGGGGGCGGCCGTCAGGCACCCTGTCGCGCGTCCGGACCTTCGTCGGTGAGCGCGTCGCCGTCGCTCGGTGCCTCCCAGCGCCACTGGTCAGCGACGACATCCCTGCTCAAGAACAGGGCACTCTGCGCCTCCCTGCCGGCATCGGATGGCAGCCCGACCTGTAACGAACGGACTCCGCTGAGCTCCAGCCAAGCCCGCCGAGGTGCCGGTCGTCACGCCCGTGGCGGCCACCCGAGGGCATCGAATACTGCGATCGGGTCGAGGTAGTCCCGCCAGCGTGTGATCTTACGGTCGGTGATCGTGATCACTGAGATGAAGCGGTTGGCGTAGGGCGCACCGGTGGCGACAGCATGTCCTTCGGAGGCGTACTCGAGGACGACTACGCCAGCCTCACGGTCGTGGTATTTGACGAGGTCGAAGCACCGGTGGAGCATGATGGTCTGGCTGTAGGGACGGTACAGCTCCACTAACGCCGAGCGACCGACGATCCTACGGGGATAGCCGGGGACGGTGTGGATGTACTCAACGACCACATCGTCGGCATGGAGATCAAAGAAGTGCTCCCCGTCGACGAGGCCACCTAGGCCCTGCTCGATGATCCGGAAGAAGGGATCGAGCCCCTTGAAGTCGTCTAGGTCCTCGATCACAGTCATTGTGCTACGCCTTCGTCCCGAGCCGCCACCGTCCGTTGGGCGAGCCGGCGAAATTCGTAGGCGGCGTTCCGGTCACTTTTTCGATGTTGCTGCTGGGCCGGCCACCGCGACCCGAGGCGTTGGTCTCCGTGAGCAGTTGGAGCACCTCGCCGTACTTGGCGGGGACCCGCGAAGCGATCACTCCCTCGGCCTAGGGAGTGTCGACCTACATCGACGCGGACCGGTCGGGCGGTCACGTGGCTGATGGTACAGGCGGCCTCGCTCACTGTCAGGGCTTCCGGGCCGGTCGAGGCCCACTCGGCTCCTGCGTGGCCTTCCGGGCCCGCGAGTCTCGCCGCCACGACGGCAGCGCTGTCCTCGGCGTCGACGAAAGCTTCCGGTCCCTCGCCAGTCGGCACGATGATGGCGCCGTCGACCGGCACCAAGAACGTCTCGCTGAAGTCGCCAGTCGAGCCGCACATCGCTACCGCGGCAGGCGGTGGTCGTACCGGGAGACCGATCCCGGTCAACCTCCTGGCAACTCGCCATCCGCGCGTCATAAGGAACCAAGCATGGTTATGGCTCGAGGGCCCACAGACGGCGGTCGGGCTCGCGCCCGGTGACATCGCGCTCGTCCGAGGTAACGACCACCGGGTGGCGCACTGTCCCCCGCTACCTGTCCGACCGCAGAGCAGTCCCAGGCCGGACACACTAACGACTAGGAAGCGAGTGATCCTGAGGCGACTGTGTTCGTCTGTGGTGCTTATCAGTTTCCGAATCGTGAGCGTGCACCCCTCAGGCTGGTTGTGAGCCGACAGTGGTACTCGTCTGCGGCAGGCGCGGCACCTACCTCGATGAGACCAGAGAACTCACGAGCTGGTCTTCTCCGGCCCGGCCAGCTCGACGAGGTCCACGTCGGGGTCGGCAAGACGCTTCGGGTCGGCGGCGCGCTCCGACTGGAGCAAGGCCTCAATGGCGTCGCCTACGTCCCAGATGTTGGCGTTCATGGCGGCGACGACCCGGTCAGCCGCGATCCAGAAGGCGATGAAGGCCCCGGCCGAAGGGTCGCCTCGGAAGACGACGCGATCGAAGGTGGGAGCGTAGCCCCGGTACTCCATGCCGAGGTCGTACTGGTCCGAAAAAAAGTACGGAGTCTTCGTGTAGGGGTCGCTGCCGCCGAGCATGGCACGCGCCGCGGCGGGGCCCTGGTTCAGGGCCGCCGACCAGTGCTCGAGGCGGATGTGGGTGCCATAGCGGACATAGAAGGCGTTGGCCACGTCCCCGGCGGCGTAGATGCCGGGAACGCTTGACGCCAGGTGCTCGTCGACGACGACACCGTTGCCGACGTCGAGCCCCGCGGCGGCCGCTAGCTCCGTACGGGGACCGGCGCCCACCCCCACCACTACCGCATCAGCGGCGATGCTTGTCCCGTCGCTCAAGCGCACAGCCTCGGCGGATCTCGTCCCCTGTACCGACTCGACCCGGGCCCCGAAGTGCATCTCGACACCGTGCGCGGCGTGGAGGTCCCGATAGATCGCGCCGACCTCGGGCCCGAGGGCGCCCTCGAGCGGCAGGCGGGAGGGCTCGACCATCGCCACCTCGGAACCGAGCTGACGTGCCGAGGCGGCGACCTCGCAGCCGATCCATCCCGCGCCGATCACCACGACCCTGGCCCCCGAGCGGATCCGCGCCGCGATGACATCGGCATCAGCGACGGTACGCAGGTACAGTACGCCGTCAAGGTCCGCACCGGGCACCGACAGCCGCCGGGGCACGGCGCCGGTGGCGAGCAACAGCCGTGCGTAACCGATCCTCTCGCCTGTGGCGAGCACCACCTCGGAGCTCACGGCGTCGATGGCGGCAACGGACGTCGAAGTCCGGAGCTCGATGTCGTGCTCCTCGTAGAAGCCGGCTGGGTGCACCGCCGCAACTTGGTCGAAGCTCTTCTCACCGCGGAGGTACTCCTTGGAAAGGGGCGGCCGCTCGTAGGGACGCACAGGCTCCTCGCCCACGAGGACCACCCTCCCGTCGAAACCCTCGGTGCGAAGCGTCTCTGCGGCCTTGGCGCCTGCCAACGCCGCACCCACAATGACGAAGGTGCGCTCACCCTTCATGATGTGCCTCCCGGCGTTATCTGGCGGCCGAACTGTGGTGCATGCTACGAGGGGGTCGGGCTTGTGCGGTGCGCCTTTCGCCCGCTCCCTCCCTACGGGCGAGGGCGTCACGCAGGGCAGCCCGTGAGGTCACGCCGAACTTGGGGAAGACACGGTACAGATGGAACCCGACGGTGCGGTGCGACAAGTACAGGCGTTGCGCGATCTGCTTGTTGCTGAGCCCACGCGCCGCCAGTTGGGCGATCTCGTTCTCCTGAGGGGTCAAGGCGTCCCACCCGTCGAGGTTAGGGCAGGAGCCAGTCTGCCCGGCAGCTCGTAGTTCATTGGCCGCCCGCTGCACCCAGGGACGAGCACCGAGGCGCTGGAACGTCTCCGTTGCCGCTTCGAGCTGGCGGCGGGACTCCCGCACGGAACGCACTCGTTGCAACCGTTCTCCGTACAGCAGTTGCACCCGGGCAAAGTCGAACGGTCAGCTGGCCGCCTCGTGCCGCAAGCGGCTCCCCGAAGTGGCCCAAAGCGGCCTGGTCCGGCACCAATAACGCTTCTGCTGCCCTAGCCAGCAGCGCCAGCCGGGGGGACAGCCCGGCGACCCGGCCCTTTGGCATGCCACCACGTGGGCCGCAGCCTCTTCTTGCCGGCCGGTACGGACCGCCGCTTCAACCAGGTCCAGGTGGACGAGCAAGGCGTACGGGGCGCTCGGGGCAAGCGCCCCCGCCGGGCTGATCTTGCTTGCCTGTACGCTTCCTCGGCCCGGGGCGGCGGCCTGGGCCTGACGTCATAGAGCTTCACCACAGCCAGGCCTGGAGGGTTAGCGACAGAACTGGTTGACCAGGCACTGGGTAAGGGTCACAAGGCCTGGTCCCCAGCCTTAGAGCGGCGGTTCCCCACCCGGGCCGGGCCGACAAGCTCGATCGCTTCCCCGTTTTGGGTTCGGCCCGGTGAGACCCGCCCGGCAACCAGCGCCTGGCGGGCCGTCCTGAGCCTCACCGCTCCTCCCAGACGGCGCCGTCAGGCCTGTGGGTGCGAGCTACGGCCGAAGCCGACGGAGGAGCTGGCCGGCGCGGTCGGCGCAGGCGTCAACGGCGTACCAGCGGCCCTGGCCGTCCCTGCGTCAACCCGACGTGACGGGTGGGCTCAGAGCAACTGGTCGGCTTGCCGTCGTCGTCGTACACAAGGCTGGGGGCGTAGGGCTGCCCGCTCCAAGGTTTGCCCCATCGCCGTCATGAGCGACTTCGGCAGTACGCGATGGAGCTGGAGAGCTATCGTTGCGGATGGGGGCATAGGTCGTGGCGTGCCCAGGGTGTCGTTGGTCGGACACGACCGACGAAGGAGAAGGCGCAATGGACAGTTTGCCTGCCAGTACCCCCCGACGGTCCAACTCGAGGCGGCTGCTCCAGCTCCGCCAGGCGGGGCGTCCGGCCCTAGCGGGGATAGTGACCGCCATTGGCCTAGTGTCGGTGCCCGTTATCGCTCAGGCTCAACCGCCTGCGCCCCCACCGCCGACCGGCGCGGCGGCCTGCAACTTGGTGAGCCAGATTGACGTGTCCTACGTTGTCGGGTGGACTGTCCCGGCCCCGAAGGTCAGCTCGGGGACCCAGACCTTCGACAAAAAGGACAACATCAGCGGCACCTTTACCGAGTGCACCTATGGTTCGCTTACCTCCACCAAGGTCGTACTGCTCACCTACGAAGCCCTTTCGGCGCCGGTCCCGGCGGCTGTCGAGAAGACCGACCTGCGGGCGGACAGCGGCGGAACTTTCAAGGTGACGCGCTACAAGGGATTGGGCCACCCCGCCTGGCTTCTCAGCACCACCTTCCCCGGCGCGGCAGCTGAGCTGTTCGTGATAAAGGACCGACAATACCTAGTGGATGCCGCCGCGATCTCAAGCCTGCCCAAAGTCAGGCTCGCCGCGTTGGCGGACCTCGCCGAAAAGGCCTACTTCCCGCTCACGCCCTGAGACGCCGAGCCACGCTGGAACCGCACCCGCGGAACGTCAGGTTCCGCTGTGCAGAGGCTCCAATATGTTCCTTGAGCAACGCCCAAAGCGTCGGCTAAGGCCGCCGAAGCCTGGGACAACCTGACCAAGACAACTGCGAGCGACAATAAGAGAAGGCGGCGTTGCTGCAGATTTGGGCGATCTGCGCTCTGCTCCCTAGCCGAAGTGTCGAGTTCGAAGAGGCAAATAGTCGAGGTTCCGCGATAACCGTAGTTTCACGCTGTCAGGAAGCCGCCGCGCACATCTATTATCCACCTCATAGACGGGCGTGCCAAGGGTGACGCGGCCTCGGACCGGTGAACATTATGTGTTCTTGATTCGACTATCGCGCAGAAACTCCAGACGACCCGAACGCCGAATCGGTATTCGACAGTCGAGTCCCCACCCGTCGTCTATGCCGCACAAGATGTCCAATCATTTGCGCGTCATGCCTTAATGCCCCAGGCTCTAATGGGTCACAACGAAGCCACGTAGCTGTGCTCTGATCGTCTCCCGACACGTGTGACCCAGCTCTCGAAGTCTTACGAGGTGGCACCTTTTGGCATCGGGCGGGGAAGTGGGGCGTAAGTTGAGTCCCGTGTCCCTTACGGTGACGCTGTCTCGAATTCCTGTTCGTCTGAGCCATAAAGGGCAAGAGGGCCGCCTGGTCTAAGATCAGGTGACGATTGTATTGAAGTTCGGCCTGTTCCTCCCGGTCCGGGGCACTGGCCGAGCCGGAGCGGGTCGTCCGAGTTGCACTGGCGGCCGAGGGGTTGGGCTGGGACGGGTTCTTCCTTTGGGACCGCATCCTGGCCCTCCCTGGCATGGCGGGGGCCGACCCGTGAGCCATCAACCCGGCGCGGCGCGGGGCCATGCTGGACTAGGCCCTCGAGCTCCTGCGCCGCTTTTGGCCGGGGGAGGGCGTTGAGTTGGACGGGGCCGGGCTCGGAGGGTGCGCGCTTCTCGCTTTCCCTTCCCCTTCCCCGTGTACCTGACGTCTGACTTGGGGTCGAGGCTTTGGGCACTTGGTCTCGCGCGGCGTGACGTTCATGTGACGGCTGTACGTTAGGCTCTCCATTGAGCGCGAAACTTCAGCACGGAGGAAGGGTTCGCACATGAGACGCTTAGGGGTCGTGTGGGTCGTCGGTGTGATGCTCGCAGGAGCAGGGTCAGTAGCGGTCACCAGTGCTCAAGGTGCCTTCGCGGCGGCGCACCCATCCTGCTCTGACTCCTGGAAGGCGCCCGGCGGGGGCCAGTGGTCGACGGGCGCCGACTGGTCGCGGGGCTCCGCTCCGACAGCCGCTGATGCCGCCTGCATCACGGTGCCTCTATTGGCCCCGGTTGTACTGACCGGCAGGGCTGAGGCCGCCAGCCTCACCCTTGGCGGGACAACCGGGCCGGACGAACTCGTCTTGAGCGGGGGGGCTTTGTCACTCGCTGCCACCTCGACGATCACCAGGACAGGCGAGCTGGCAAGCGCGGGGTACTCGAGCATCGTCAGCGTGGCAGCCGGGGGGGCGCTCACCAACGACGGGACCGTGACGGCGGCCAGCACCCTCCAATTCTCGGGCGCCGTCACGAACGCGGCTGACGGCACGATCGCGGCCGAGGACGCTTCCCTGTCTCTTGTTGGCAACGCCAGGCTCACCAACGACGGGGCGATAGACGTGGGGCCCGTCAGTTCGTCGTTCAGCGCCGGCAGCGCCGGTACCGTCTACAACCGAGCAGGCACCATCTCCAACGGGGGCACGTTCACGGTGCCCATTGGCGCAACCTTCATCGAGGGCGCCGGTACCACGAGCGGCAGCCCTGTCCAGGTCGGAGGAGTATTGCGCCTGGCGGGCAGCGGGCCATCGGGTTTCGAGTTGCTCGGCAGCGATTCCAAGGGGGCCGAGCTGGTTGGGGACATTGCCCGTGGGCAGACCGTCTGGGTGTACGGGACGAGCCTCGCCCCCACGCGCGCCCCTAGTAGCTTCACCAACTACGGCACGTTTATTGGCAGCGGCTACCTCCAGTTGCCCCCCGGCGCCACATTGACTAACGAGGGCACCCTCGACGTCGGCCATGGCGGCGGCGGCTCTGTCGGGTTGACCTTGGAAGGGAACCTCACCAACGCCCCGAGCGGAGTGATCGGCCAAAACTTTGGCGGGATCTCGATGGCCGCCAACGGTACGAGCTTGGTGAACCAAGGGACGCTGGAGATGCTGTTCCCCGAAGGCTACGGCCTTGGTGGAGTGCCCGAAAGCAACGCCAAAAGAGAAATTACCTTCCGCAACACGGGCACGATGTACCTCGGGGTGGGTGGCGACGCCGCCTGGGGTGGCGCCGCCGATGCCTCGCAAATCGGGGGGACTACCGGTGACACTGTCGACATCGGCGGCACAGTTGTGCCGGTGCCTACGGACGAACCGAGCCCCGGCTTTACCCCCAGCGGCAAACAGATCACCTACGGCATAACGGGAGGGAGGTTCGTGGGCGGCCGCCCGATGTGGGCTCTGACCTGCTCGGCAAAGGTGACCGAGGGCTGGGCTTTAATCTGCGGGAACACCGCTACCTTGGTCGAGCCCAAAGCCACCACTCTGGTCCCCACAAAGATCTCCGTCACAGGCTCCGGCACGCCCGAAGGCAACTCCGGGTGGCAGACCGCGTATGGCCAGCCGGTGGCACTCAATGCCACCGTTTCCGCTCAAGACGGCAGTACTCCCACCGGTACCGTGGCCTTCTTCGGTTCCGTGGGCCTCCCGGCTGGCGCCAATCCGGCGATCCACCCCGACCTGCTCGGCACTGCGACACTGTCAATGAAGAACGGCGTCGCGAGGGCGAGCCTGACAACTTCGCGCCTGGTGCCGGGTCAGTACCAGTTGCTGGTCCTCTATTACGGCGACGCGCACCATCTCGCAGCGAGTACCCAGTACGGCGCCCCGGGGGGCCAAACATTCGGGAACCAGACGGTGGTCCAGCAGAAGACGACGATTATGCTCAGTTCTTCGCGTCAATCGTCGACGTTCGGCCCGATCGTCACTTTGACAGCCAAAATCGTCCCCGCCAGTCTCGGGCCAGTACAACCAACGGGTGTGGTGACGTTCTTCGATGGCAACACCCCAATCGGGACCGCTCCCATCGCGATGCAGCGCGGTGTTGCCAGCGTTCGTCTGACAATCGACGACCAGGCGGTTGGCAGCAACTCCCTCACCGCCGCCTACAGCGGTGACTACGACTACGCCGGGGAAACCTCGCCGCCGTTGAGCCCGACGGAGACGGCTGCACCTCGGCAAGCGTAGGCGATGAGGCCCGAGTATCAGTGAACGCGATCGGTTGTCAGAGCCAGTTGACTGTGGATGCGCGGAAGGATGCGAGGCTGTATTGCGTCCAGGGCTTGTTCGGGTGTGCGAGGCGGTAGCGGCGAGCGGCCCCGGGTGGCCCAGGCCATGGCCGCGGGCACGCCCCGCGAGGGTGGGCTTGGAGATGGGATGGGAGCACCGTCGCTTGACCCCGTCCCCCAGGAGCACCGGCGTCATCGAGGTTCGGTGCCGCGCTACCAGCGCACCGCTGGCAAGCACCTGAACCAGTGAGGCTGCTGTCAAGCGCAGCAAACCTTGTCTTCGTGAACGCAGAATCTCTTTTATGCGCTGTCCTACAGCCCTATTTCTCAACGGAATTAGGGCAAAACGACGTATTTGGCGTTGGAACGCTGGGAACTTCTGGTGCAAAGGGACCCTCCAGAACCAACGCGGGCGAGCTCAGCTCGGGGCTGGGGGGTCGGACGGTTCATCCGCGCAAGTACGACCGAGCGGCCATCGGGATCGGCGAGGACGACGAAGCGTCCCCAGGTCGCGTCCTGAGTAGGCCAGAGCACTCGGAGGCCGGTCTCTGCCGCCTGCCGCTCGCACTCGTCGGGGTCCTCGACAACGAACCGCACGGCAGCCCCGCCAACGCCGTTGCCGGCCGGGAAGATGCCCCTCTCGTCGTGACCTCGGTCGTTGCGGTGGAGCACGACCCGTCCGGTTGGGCCGCCAACGACGACGATGATGTCGTCCTCGAAGACCACCGGAATCCCTAAGCCGCTGACGTAGAAGGCCCTGGACGCCTCAAGGTCGGAGACGAACAGGATCAGGCTTTCCAAGCCGAGCGTGCCCACATCAGCAGACTACGACCAGCTCAGGCCACCGGCGCCGGTCCCGCCCCCCTTAGGCTTGCGCCATCTACAGGCAGGCCTCGAAAGCCACCACCCATGGGGCCAGTACGCTGGCGCCAGGAGAGAGGAGGCTGACATGAGCGAGCCTGGGGCGAACCTGGCACGGGTGCTGGCGGTATGGGGGGAGATGTCCCAGCGCCAGACCATGGAACCCCTTGCCGACGCAATGGCGGAGGACGTGGTGTGGCAGGGCCTGCTGCCCGAACTTGTCTGTCATGGGCGGGACGAGGTCCGCGGTGTGCTCGGCTCGGCCCGCGCTGGACGTTTGCCGACCGTGACCCGCATGGAGGCAGAAGAGGTGGGCGACCGGGTGGTGGTAACTGTCGAAGGGCCCGACTTCGGCCCCGGGCCCGCGGGCCCCGCGCTCGGACCAGTCGGAGGGGCGCGCACGTTGGTCCTCTCGTTTGCGGACGGCAGGATTGCGCGCATGGAAAGCTTCGCTACCCGACAAGAGGCTTTGGGCGTAACCACTTGAGCCGTCAGAGCTGACGCCGGTGACCGTGCTCGATGCGGTGATCACTTGTCCGAACTGCGAGGCGAGGAGCCGTGAGGTGATGCCCAAGGACGCGTGCCAGCACTTCTACCGCTGCGCCGGCTGTGGCTAACTACTCCCCCGCCCTAGTGACCGGGTGGCAATCGGACAGGTGTCCGCGGGAGCTTCGGCAGCGCCGGACCGCCGACTCGTGCGCACCTGCCCGGGCTACGATCGGGAGCCACCCCGGCTGTCCTGACGGGTCTGTCAATCTGGGGCGTGCGACCACAACCACTAACAGGGAGGTCCGAGCCGGTCATCGCGGTCTCGCACCTTGGTCATTAGGCGCAGCCGCTCGTCGGAAGGACTATGCCGCCGCGGGCGTGGCGCTTACCTACGTCGGCCCCGAGAACGAGGCGAACTTCAGCGTTGGCCAAGACAGCATGATCATGAGCCCCGCCCAGACCGCCAACTTAATGGAGGTCCTGGGCACAACTCTGGCGCGCTCAGGGCTTTTGACGCGCGCCGAGTGCTGCGCCAGCGTCGGCTGGAACTACGCGCAGCAGTACGCGGCCGCCATCGAGGCCGACAAGGCAGCGGACGCGGCAACGGCGCTGTTCACCAGCCACGGCTACTTCGTGACGCCCAGCTCGCCGCTGCGCGGTTGGGCCAAGCCGGTCTGGGGGACCGAATGGGCTCCGTTCGGCTTCGCGGCCTGGGACCCGGCTTGGGACGACGGCTCAGCGTCGTCCGGGTTCACTTGGGCACAGGACATCTACACCGGCTTGACCGCCGCGTACCTGGGCGCCTTCCTCTACGTGTGGGGCGCCAGCATGACGTCGCTGACCGGCCCCAACACGGGCCTGGTCTACGTCAAGGGCAACACCGTCGCCACCTCCGGACGACTGTGGGCGTTCGCCGGCTACAGCCGCTTCATCCGCCCGGGAGCGGTGCGCATCGGGACGACGACGAGCGCTGCGAGCCTCGAGGTGAGCGCCTTCCGTAACAGCGATGGGTCGATCGCGGTAGTCGTCCTGAACAGCGCCCACAGCCCCCAGGTGGCGACCTTCTCGCTACGTGGGCTCACCGCAGCGGACGTCACGCCGTACCTGACCGACACATCGCACGACCTCTCGGCCCAGGCCCCGGTGGCGGTGAGCAACAGCGCCTTCACTACCACCCTGCCGCCGCGCTCCCTCGTGAGCTACGAGATCGGATCGTGAGCGGGGCACGCTAGCCAACGGTGACCAGCGCCCCTCATTGCGGACCAGCGCAGGACAAGGGGACGACCAGGCCAGGCGTGTACGGCTCCCGGCACTCTCGCCGGCTGGATTGGACGGGTATGGCCCTCGCGGGGCTTGCCGCTCTCGCCTTCTTGGGAGCGGGGTGCTCGAGGCACGGGGCCTTCTTCAGCAACCAGGCCAGCGCGACCCGACGGCCTATCATCGAGCCGGATGCGTGGGAAGATCCTACTTAGGTGGCTCTTGCTCCTTTGTGGTTCCTGCGCGTTCGGTGTCCTAGACGCGCTCGTGAAGGGCCATCACGGTGGGGTGCGCAACGCAATTGGCAATGTCAGCGCACCCTGGGCGATCATGCCCCTGCTCGCGGCGGCTCTGGTCATCCCGCGCCGCGCTGTGTCCGGGGCGGTTGCGGGTGCCGTCGCATCGGTTGCGACCCTTGCCTCTTTCTCTTTGGTGAGAGCCGGTGGGCTCGACATGGCAGGGGGAGGCGGGCTCGTAGTAGCGCTGGGGAACCGCTGGTTCATCTCCGGTCTCGTTGGTGGGCTGGTCTTGGGCGCTGGAGCCGGGTGGCTCGTAGCTCGGGAGCGGTGGGCCCCGCTTATCGCGATCACGGCAGCCCTTCTGATGCTCGAACCCGCAGCACGCCTGGTCTGGGCCGCAACCAAGAAGGAGCCCCTGGGCACCTACGTTCCCGATCCCGTCGTCTGGGCCCTAGAGATCGCCGGCGGCTGTGCGCTCGCAGCCTTTGACCTGCGCTTCCGACGGGCATTGCA
This sequence comes from Acidimicrobiales bacterium, assembly GCA_052325485.1. GTDB lineage: Bacteria > Actinomycetota > Acidimicrobiia > Acidimicrobiales > Palsa-688 > Fen-671. Next base: position 42,569 of record JBKQUU010000097.1, read on the forward strand.
CAGGTAGCCGCCCACCGAACACCGGTTATGGAGCGCAGTCCTCACCCTCGACAATGGCCTTGTCGGAGGCCATATCGAGGCGGCTCGGGAACCTCCTCCGTCGCCCCGCCGCCGCGCCAGAACATCGCCTGAATTGGAGACCCCCGTCGCCGGATGGCGAGAGCGGTCCTCGGGAGCCGGGGCACGGTCTCCGACGATTGCTCGGACCACCAGCCCGCCGCTGAAGCGCCAGGTGAGTTGCGGGGCGCTGAGTTGCAGGTGTCGCACGCGGACCAGCCAGCGCGTAGGGTGGCGCGGGGCTCTCGGTTGAGCGACGACAACGAAGCGCTATCTTTGCTGCCCATCCGGCCAGCTCGGGACCTTTGCCTCTGTCTCGTCTGCCCTGGCCGCGCAATCGTTGGGGGCTGGAGGAGAAGGACCATGAAAGTCCTAGTTGTGTACGCAAGCAAACACGGCAGCACTCAAGGGATCGCCGAGCGGATCGCCAAGGCGTTGGCGGCCGACGGCCACGCGACCGATGTGCGGGCGCTCCCCAGCGCTTCTGGCCTGGAGGGTTACGAAGCCTGCGTGGTCGGGAGCGCGGTGTACATGGGCCACTGGCGAAAGGAGGCCACAGCCTTTGTGCGCAACGAGCGCTCGGCGCTGGCGAGCCGGCCAGTGTGGGTGTTCAGTTCCGGGCCCCTCGGCACCTCCGCGACCGATGCCAAGGGGAAAGACTTGCGTTCCGCAGCCGTACCGAGAGAAGCGCCGGAGCTGGAGGGGGCCGTCCATCCGCGAGACCACCATGTCTTTTTCGGTGCCCTCGACCCAAAACGGCTCACCGCCGCAGAGCGCACGCTACGAAAACTGCCGGCGGCCAGAGCGATCCTGCCGGAAGGTGATTTCCGAGACTGGGCTGAGATCGAGGGTTGGGCGAAGCAGATCGCTCTGGAGCTAGCAGGGGGCGCCCCAAGTCAGGAGTGAGCCAGGTCATTCCGGTCTGGTGTGACAAGGCGACAGAGCGGAACCAGAGCCGGTCCCTCGACGGCGTCGACGATCCGGTGACATTTCACGTGACGGTGTCCCGCCTTGGCCCCAAGCCCCCCCATTACCTCCAGAACAGCCAGCCCCAGAGGCCCCAACCAGTCAACCCGCTCATGTTCGCTCCTGCGGCTAGCCCATAATCTCGCGCATCTGGCGCCGCCCAGCTTGCAGCCCCTTGATCAGGGCGAAGATGCCGAGCGACGGGTCGGGATCGGCGCACTGCGGGGATTTCACGCGATGACTTGCTACACAACGCGCGCCCCACATTGGGTCGAAATCCATAGATATGGCTTGACCAAAAACGCTTGGAGTTCCAAGCTGAATCCGACCAGATCGACGGATCCCGCACCTCATGTTGGTGGCGACAGCGAACACAGAACAACGCTGGCGCCCCTGCGGCTCTCGCGCGGAGGCGGACGAGCGGACATGATGTACCGATGACCTACCGTGAGCGCGCGTCGGCGGTGCCCGGCGTAGTGCTCTGGCAGCGGTACGCCCGTCCCCAGCCGGCCACCGCCAGGATCCTCCCCGACGGCTGCATGGACCTCATCTGGGACGGTACCCGGTTGCTCGTCGCCGGGCCTGACACCCGCGCCCGGCTGCACGCAACCGGCCCGGATGTCTCCTACACCGCGTTGCGGTTCTCCAGAGGGGTCGGGCCAGGCCTGCTCGGCGTCGCCGCACACGAGGCCCGCGACCAGGCACCAGATCTTAGCGACCTGTGGCCGAGCGCCGAAGCCCGAGTGCTTTCCGAGCAGGTCGCGGTTGCGCCGGAGGAGGTGCTAGAGCGGTGGCTGGTGAGCCGGGCAGCCAACCATGAGCTGCCACCGTTCGGAGCGACCGTTTTCGACTTGGCTGCCAAAGGCACACAGGTCGGTGTCGTGGCTGACCGGCTCGGCTACAGCGTTCGCCAGCTCCACCGGCGGTGCCTCCCGCTCTTCGGCTACGGCCCGCAGCACCGCCTGCGCGAGAGCCCCGCCAGGCGCTCTCTAAGCTCCTCGGGGGCGGTGAAGCCGAGGTGGCGGATCTGGCTCAGGGTCTTTATGCGGGTGTCACGGGCTGAGCGCTTGGCTACGAAAAGGGCCCTGATGGCCTCCACGTTGCCGTCCTTGGCCTTGGCCGCGCCATGGGCCCGGCCCGACAGCGCAGCCCGGGCCGCCTCAATGGCGTCCGCCGGGTCAGACTTGCCGGTACG
>JBKQUU010000098.1:0-10189 GCA_052325485.1 Acidimicrobiales bacterium
CCATCCTGGCCCTCGCCATCATCTTGGGGGCGGTGACGGGCGCCCGCCGAGGAGAGCTCTGCGCCCTGCGGTGGTCGGACGTCAACTGGCAGCGACGGGTGCTCAGCATCGCCCGCAGCCTGACAGAGATCGATGGCGTCGCCAGTGAGGGGCCCACCAAGAGCCACCAGCGCCGAGACGTCGCCCTTGACGACGCGCTGCTGGGCCTCCTGACCAAGCACCGAGCCGACCAGGAGACCTACGCCGCAGTGGTAGGGACGACCCTGGTGGCAGATCCCTTTATCCTGTCCCCCGTTGCCACCGGCGCCCGCCCGTTCGTCCCCGACACGCTCACGGACTACTACAAGCGCACGGCCAAACAGCTTGGCATCGCCACCCACTTCCACGAGCTGCGCCATTTCGCGGCCACGACGGCGATCGGTGCCGGCACTGACGTGCGGACCGTAGCCGGGCGTCTCGGCCACGCCGACGCCTCGGTGACCTTGCGGGTCTACGCGCACGCACTCGAGGCGCGCGACCGCGATATGGCCCAGGTACTCAGCTCTGCGGTCCTCGGCACCTCTGCTCACAGTGGAGGCGACGACCACCAGCTCACCGTCGAACCTGCCGCTAGGTCAAGGCGCCCGTAAGCTCCCTAAGTTCCCTATGTTGCGTTGGCGCCCAGCGCGGTGCGTCTCGAACGCGGGCGGCGCAGGAACGGCCCGGGACGGTGGTACCTACGTGGTCCCTCGCAGCCCGTCGCGGCGGGTCAGCCCACTGCCGAGGCGCTCGTAACTCCAGGGTCCGCCAGAGAGGAGAAGCGGTCCGCGATGCTTGGTTGTCGTAAGGCGAACCGGGAGGGTTCCGTGCCGGACGCTCAGACGATCAAGGTATTGGTGCTGGTCAAAGCGGCGCCCGTGATGACAGAAGACCTGGACGAGACCATGTGCGTCGCTGGTGTCCATCTCGACGGTGATGGCCGCGAGTGGGCACGGCTACACCCTGTCCCGTTCCGCGACATGGCGGACGACAGCAAGTTCGTTAAGTACCAGGTGATAACAGTGCGGGTTATCCCTCACCGCACCGACAGGAGACCGGAGACCTGGACCCCCCTGCACAGCACGATCCTGCCCGGCGAGACGATAAACCCGGCCAACCGGTGGGCAGCCCGGCGCCCGTTCGTCGACGCCCTGGGCGAGCGGACCATGTGTGAGCTGGTGGAGCGCAACCGGGCGGGCTCGGGGCCAGGCGTACCCTCGCTCGCCGTCGTCCGGCCACGGCATCAAGGTGTGGCCGTGGTCGGTGGTTCTGGAGTGGTCCGAAAGGGTCACCGGCGCAGACCTCGGCGAGCGCGCCGTACCGTCCGTGACCGCCGCCGTAATGGACGTCAGTTTCGCCACCCGGAGGTCACCTGAGCTGGCCACCGCCCTGGGCCGCGGCTGGCACGCACCATAAGCAAGCAACGGCCGCCTCGCGTCCGGGAACCGCGGATATCGCCACCCCGGCCCCTCCTGTGCGGAGGCTCCCGCACGGGGGCCGAGAGCGCAAGGAGACGAAGATGAGCGGTACTCGGAGAACGGCCGAGAGCACCCAGGGCACCGATGGCCATCGCCCCCAGCCAAGACGGTCCCAGAGCGACCCCGACGTGGTCTCGGTGCCCGAGGCGACCGAACTGCTCGGGATCAGCAAGGACCTCGGCTACGACCTGGCCCGCCGGGGCGAGCTACCCGGCGCTTTCCAGCTCGGGCGGCGTTGGCGGGTCAGCCTCGTCAAGCTTCGAGCTGCCGTCCACGGGGCCGAGCACGAGCGAGCCGAGGGAGCCGGCTAGCTCGCGGTGGCCGATGGTCCCACCCCCCGCAAGCTTCCTGCGTGCCGGAGGGCCGAACGGGGCAAGGCACCGTGGCTGGGGAGCTTCGTTGTTCGCCAACCCTTGGGTCATCGAGATCCGCCTCTGAACGCGTTGCCGCGGACCAGCGGCCTCGTGGCCACGGCGCTCCCGCCGGGAGGGTGGGAGCGGCGAACATCGAGCTCCTCGCTATAAGGCGGCCGGCACTGACGTACGGACCGTGGCCGGCCGTCTCGGTCCCGCAGACGCCTCGGTGACTTTGCGGGTCTACGCCCACGCACTCGAGGCGCGTGACCGCGACATGGTCCAGGTGCTGAGCTGTGCAGTCCTCGGCACCGCGGCTTACAGCGGAGACGATGCCACCAATTTCGCCGTCGAACCTGCCATTAGGTCAGGGCACCCGTAAGCGCTCGAAAGCCCCCTTTGTTGCGTTGACACCCAACACGGGTCCGTCTGGAACTCGGGTTGACGCCGGGACAGCCAGCGAGGGATGGTACGTGGTCTCGGCACGCGTTCGCCCAGAAGGGACTACAGCTCCTGAGGCGTCCCGCCCCTGCCGCAAAGGCGCGCTCACTCCGCTGCTCGGCCATCTTCACGCTCTCTGGTAGCGCAGGACTCTGACTGTCCGCTCGGCCCTCGAGGTTCTGGACCCCTCGTCGTGACAGGCCCGTTCTGGTCGACCAGTTGGACTATTGGACACCTGGACTCCTTACTGCGGAGTCTGCATCCGTAGTTCGTCGGCGTTCACCACAAGTTCAAGACGTCCCCCAGATAATGACTTCTTCGTTCGTCGGCGTTCGTTGCCGTTCGCCGCGTCCTGGACGCGGGCCCGGTCACCGGTGGCGAGCAGGTCGAGCGGCAGCCCACGGATCGTGGCGATCACGAGGGGTGGCCGTGCGCGTTGCGATCACGGGCCCGGCGCCGGGCCTTGCGCGTCGCGTGGGGCAATCATCCACTCGGCGACGACCGCTCGAGCAACGGGTCGCGCTGTCGAGGACGGATGACTTGACAAGCACCCCCGTGCGATGTAAAAAAGATTTGCGTGAGCCGTTGAATCCATTCAACACTGCAGAGACGCAGGGAAGGGGCCGCAGGTGGCCGGCACAACTATGGCCGAAGTGGCAAAGCGCGCCGGCGTCTCCGCCGCTACGGTCTCTTACGTCCTCAGCGGCAACCGCACGATCTCGCACCAGACCCAAGCCAGGGTGCGGCGCGCCATCAAAGAGCTCAACTACACGCCCCATGCAAGCGCCCGGTCGCTCCGGGCCGGGAAAACGGACGTGGTTGCGCTGGTGGTGCCTTTCTATGACTGGTCGTCGGAGAGCGTGCTGATGCCTTTTGTCTATGGGGTCGTCGACCAAGCCCGAGAACACGGCTGGAAAGTCATGCTGGTGACGAGCGACGGTGGCGCGGATGTCGACTCGGTGGTGCGCAGCAAGATGGTCGATGGCGTCATCCTCATGGAGGTCAGGGTCGGCGACGAGCGCCTGAAGGTCGTCGAGAGGTTGCGGATCCCGGCCGTTGCCCTGGGCACGCCTCTCGAACCGGTGAACATCCCCTTTGTCGACCTGGACTTCGAAGCGGCGGGACGGGCCTGCGTCCAGCGCCTGGTTGAGCGCGGTCACCAGCACATCGGTCTGCTCGCCTCGCCGCCAGGGACATTCGAGAAGAAGCTCGGTTACGCGCGTCGGTTCTGGCAGGCCGTCACCACCGCCCTTGACGAGGCTGGTTTCGGGTTCCATGGTTTGCCGGTTGAGCCCACCATGGAGGGTACCCAACAGGCCCTTGCGGCGTTGATGGCGGAAGAACCGGCCCTGACCGGCTTCATTGTCCAGACCGAGGCCGTGGCCGACCTGCTGGTAAGGATCCTTCAGCAAAAAGGCAAATCGATACCTGACGACTTCTCCCTCATCGGTGTCGCATGGGGAGAGGCCGTGAAGCACTTCGTACCACCCCTCACATACGTGAACTTCCCCTCAGTAGAAGTCGGGCGCAAGGCGATCGAGCTCCTGGCCAAGGAGGGGCCTGGGAGCCTCTTCCCCGCCGTCGTCGTCGAGGGAGCCAGCGTCGCACCTCCGCGGCGGACATGACGACACAGTTGCTGTAGCCGCGGGCACTTGTTTAAACGATTCAACAGGACCAGCAACAAACCACCAACCAGCACAATACCCGATAACCAGCACAAAAAAGGAGGATGAGTTGTCACACAAAAACACCTCGGCTCACCGGGCAGGCAGGACGCGGCTCTTGGGAGCCCTCGTCGCTGCCGGCTCAGCTGTTGGCATCGTCGGCATCCCGACAGTGCAAGCTTCGGCCAGCAGCAGCATTGTCCTGACGGAAACGAGCTATTACACCAGCGTCGACCAGAACGGGCCCATCTATACCGCCTTGAACACCGTGTTCAGCAACTTTGAGAAGAGCCACCCGGGGATCACCATCAAGAGGGAGGACATCGTCAACAGCGGGAACAACTACCTGACCGAGGTCGCTGCCGAAGCCGCAGCCGGGACACTGCCCGACATCTTGATGCTTGACAACCCCACGGTCCCGACTCTGGCCTCCTACGGTGTGCTTACACCGCTCAGCACGCTCGGGCACACCGCTATCCCGACCCTCGGCACGGCACAACAGGGAGAGGCCAAGTTCAACGGCCAAATTGTCGGTTACCCGCTTTACACCAATACCATCGCCTTGTTCTATAACAAGGCCATGCTGGCGGCGGCCAACATCCAGCCGCCGACAACCTGGGCACAGCTCCTCACCGACGCCAAGGCCTTGACCACCTCGCAGCACTACGGCATTGCCTTCTCCGCTGAGGCATGCGCCGGGTGCGGCGTGTGGACCATTCTCCCCTTCCTCCTCAGCAACGAGGGTAGCCTGACCCACTTGACCTCGCCCCAGTCGGTCCAGGCACTCACGCTGTGGACGGCCCTCGCCAAAGAGGGGGCCGTCGATAAGGACTTCACGAACTGGAACCAGGGACAGCCCGAGGCCGCCTTCGCGGCAGACAAGGCCGCGATGATGATCAACGGTCCCTGGTTCTTCGGGACCCTCAACTCGGTGAAAGGCCTCAACTATGGCGTAGTGGAGATACCGGTCAACACCCCGGGCCAGAACGTGGTCGGCCCGATCGGGGGCGAGGTCTGGACCATCCCGAAGACCAACCCCACTATAGAGAAGGCCGCCTTCGAGCTGCTCAACTACATGGCGCAGCCTTCCGTCGACGCCTCCCTCGCCACCGCGTCCGGCGACATCCCGACGGTCCAGACAGCAATCCCCATCTGGCAAAAGACCGCTAGCCCCCTCTACTCACCGTTCCTGGCTGAACTGAAGCACGGCTTCGTTCGCACCGGCACTCTGGGGGTGCTATACCCTCGGGTTGAGACCGCCGTCGGCAACGCCATCGTGGCAGCGATCATTGGCAAGCAGACCCCTGCCGCCGCCTTCGCGTCCGCCCAAACAGAAGTCAACTCCATCCTCGAAGGCAACTAGCCTTTCTTGGCTGAATGAGAGGTGAACAGGTAGTTGCCGCGCCAAGAGCCATCCCCTCCTGAGCGACGAGCAACGTGGTCGGTGCGGGCCACGACGGGCGCCAACGAAGCGCGCGCCGAGGCCCGCCCGGGCACCTTGTCGGAGGATGGACGCGTGGCTTCCATAGCCGGCACCCTCCGGCAGGCCAACCCGGCCCCCCCATGGGGGCCGGGGCACTGGCTCCGCTCGCACCACAGGCAAGCGTTACTAGCCGCTTTCGTCCTTCCCGCTCTGGCATATGTGGTCATCTTCTTCGCCTACCCGCTCATCTACGGGATCACGATGAGCCTCGAAAAGATCGGGTTCATCGCCCAGAGCGGGCCCTTCATCGGGTTGCACAACTATAAGGAAGAGATCAGCGACCCCGTCACCGGTAAAGCCCTGGTCGACACCGGGGTTTTCCTGGTGGCATCCATCTTCTTCCAGTTCACCATCGGCCTCGGCATCGCGTCCTACTTCAACCGGCGCTTTTTCCTTTCCGGGTTCCTCCGGAGCCTGATAATCATCCCGTGGCTGTTCCCGCCCATCGCGAGCGGGACGATCTTTGCGATAATGTTCGCCGGGCAGGGTGGCATCATCAACGAGACCTTGCACTCGCTCCACCTGATCAGCAGCCCTATATTCTGGTTCGACTCGTCTTTCAAGGCGATGTTCGTGATCATCTTTGTCAACGTATGGATCGGGATCCCCTTCAATGCCGTCCTGCTGTACTCGGGCCTGCAGGACATCCCTGGCGAGCTCCGGGAAGCAGCGGCGCTCGACGGCTGCGGAGCTTGGCAGCGGTTCCGTTACGTGACCGTGCCGCTCCTACGCCCGGTCTCGCTCATAGTCATCATGCTGGGGATCATCTATACCGTAAAGACATTCGACTTGGTGATAGTGCTGACTAACGGAGGCCCCGACAACGGCTCTCAGCTCATGTCGACGTGGGCCTACACGCTCGCCTTCCAAAACTTCCAGACCGGGCAGGGCGCGGCCGTGGCCAACATCCTGTTCGTCTTTTGCATGATCGTCGCCTTCTTCTACATACGAGCTACACGGCGCGAGGTGGCCATCGCATGAACCGGCACTTTACGATGCAATCTTTCTGGAAGCGGCGCCTCCGTCGCTTTGTGCTCCCCATCGGAGGGCTGCTGATCACCGGGTTCATGCTGCTCCCCATCTACTTCACCTTCGAGACTTCGCTCGAGCCGACCAGCGACCTTCAAGCTCTCTCGCAGTCGCTTGTGCCGAGCCACTTCATCTTGAGCAACTACCGGGTCGCGTTCGACGCGGAGCACGGCAGCATAATCACTAGCCTGCTCATCGCCTCGGGAGCCGTCGTCCTCTCGGTCGGTGTCGGGCTGCCGGCCGCCTACGGACTGACGAAGTTGGGCTACCTCCGGAGCCGTGCCGTCGTGTCGGTCGCTATCATGGTGCTTCTGGTTACCCAGATGGTCCCCGGGATATCACTGACCATCGCATTTTACAAATTGTTCTTGCACCTTCACCTTCTCAATAGCGTCGCCGGGCTCATCCTCGCAGACTCCACCGGCGGCATGCCTTTTGCCACCCTTGTGCTACGCGCTTACCTGGGGTCAGTCCCCGTAGAGCTGTCCGACGCCGCTTATGTCGATGGCGCCTCGGAATGGCGCACGTTCCGCTCTGTGATCGCGCCGCTGGCGGTGCCCGCTATCATAACTTCGGGGCTTTTTGTCTTTCTCTTTGCCTGGGGCGATTTCCTCTTTGCGTACACGCTAACCGCCGGCGGCAACGTAACTCCGTTAACAAAAGGCCTTCTCAGCTTCTTCACCAACAACACCGTCAACTGGGGGCCCGTTCTGGCTACGGTCGTATTGGCCGCCATCCCGTCAGGCCTCATACTGAGCTTCGGGCAACGGTACGTTATGGGCGGCCTACGGGCCGGCGCCCTCAAAGGATAATCTTGCAAGGCCCGTTTGAAAGGTAGGCTTACATGGCAACTTTTAGCGGCACCAGTTCCGGCTTCTCGGTCAATGACGGTAAGGAGATCCTGGAGGTCCAAGCTTGGGGCGAAAACAGCGCCCGCGTCCGGTCGACCCTGCGGTCCTCCATAACTGAAACGCCCGGCAGCGCACTCGAAGAACCGAGGACCGGCCGGCCCTACGTCGAGGTGTCGGACGACCGAGCGCTTATTCGTAACGGGGAGCTCGTAGTCGAGGTAACTGACAGCGGTGGGATGGAGTTCCTGCACTTCCCGCCGCTGGTCCGTTTCCTCCGTCCGGACGGGTCGGAGCTGTTCTCTGAGCGCGCCCCTCACTTCAGCGCTCCGCCCCAGAGGCGGTACAGACCGGCAGGAGGCGACCTTCATCGTTGCGAGGTATCCTTCCGTCCCTTCCCGGAGGAGCGTTTTTACGGGCTTGGCCAGCACCAGCACGGCCTGCTGGACCAAAAGGGAGCGGTCATCGAGCTCGTCCAACGCAACACCGAAGTCAGTGTGCCTTTCGTTCTTTCCAACCGTGGTTATGGCTTTCTCTGGAACATGCCTGGGATTGGCCGGGCCGAGCTGGGCGCGAACGGCACGAAATGGGTAGGCGATGCGGCGCGACAGATCGACTACTGGGTCACGGCGGCGACCACGCCGGCGGCGATCGTCAGCCAGTACTCGAAGGCGACGGGACTGCCGCCGATGCTGCCCGAATGGGCGGCCGGTTTTTGGCAGTGCAAGCTGCGCTACCGGACTCAGGACGAACTGCTGGGGGTGGCCCGAGAGTACAACAGACGCGACCTACCTTTGTCAGTTATTGTCATCGACTTCTTCCATTGGACGCGCCAGGGCGAGTGGAAGTTCGACCCTGCCGAGTGGCCCGACCCGCAAGCCATGGTGGACGAACTGCGTGCGCTCGGCGTCGAGCTCATGGTATCGGTCTGGCCCAGTGTCAACCCGGACAGTGAAAACTATTACGAGATGGACCGCCGTGGGCTGCTGATCGGCAACGTCCGGTCCTTGCCACTCAACCTGCCGTTCTGGGACAAGGGAGCCAAGGGCCGGGTCTTCGTTCGCTTCTACGACTCGACCAACCCCGAGGCGCGCCGATACGTGTGGGACAAGGTTTCGCAGGGTTACGGCCGGTACGGGGTCCGCGCGTTCTGGCTTGACGCCTGCGAGCCCGAGATGCTCCCCGAGGACCAGGAAAGTGACTTGTTCCACCTCGGCCCAGGGGCCGAAGTGAGCAACGTCTATCCTCGAGAGCACGCACGTGGTTTCGCAGAAGGACTGTGGGCCAATGGGGAGCAGGAGATCCTGACCCTTTGCCGATCGGCTTGGGCCGGGAGCCAGCGGTACGGTGCGGGAGTTTGGTCCGGCGACATCGACTCGACGTTCGAGGCACTCGCCGAGCAGATCCCGGCTGGCCTGAACATCGGGATCGCCGGGATCCCGTGGTGGACGACTGACATTGGCGGGTTCAAAGGTGGTGACCCGAGCTCGCCCTACTTCCGCGAGCTCATCGTACGATGGTTCCAGTTCGGGGTCTTCTGCCCCCTATTCCGGCTCCACGGCGTCCGTGAACCGGCACCGCTCTCTGCTTTGGAGAGCACGGGAGGGCCCAATGAGGTCTGGTCCTTCGGCGACGAAGCCTATCGTGTCATCCGCGCGCAACTGGGCTTGCGGGAGAGGCTGCGCCCGTACGTGATGGACGTGATGGCGGCAGCCAGCAGGACCGGCCTACCACCGATGCGAGCGCTTTTCCTCGAGTTCCCCGACGAGCCGGAGGCTTGGCAAATTAAGGACCAGTACATGTTCGGGCCGGACGTGCTGGTGGCGCCGGTCACTACGTACGGGGCGAGGGAGAGGGAGGTTTACCTACCTGTCGGGGCTTCGTGGCTGGACGCCTGGACGGGGGAGCCCGTCACAAAAGCGGGCTGGACGACGGTGCCGGCACCGCTCGAGTGGATACCCGTCTACCTGCGCCAGGGAGGAGCGCTGAAGATCCTTTCGACGAAAGGCTAACGACGTCGCTGGGGCACCGGGCAGCACCGGGGCTCTACGAGCATCCCGCCGACGCTAAGTCGCTGTTCCCACCACATCGACGGGCACGACCGGGCCGAGGTTCCCGGTTAGGCACCGTGCTCTGTACCTGTACAGCCACGGCCCGTCCGGGTCGCTCACTTATAGTACGACGCTGCGTGAGCTCGACCAAACCGTCCGAGAACCACTTGGGGGCGGCGGGCCAGGTGCGTTGCCGGAGGTACCCCGTCTAGTGGCTAAAGGCGGATCCCGTCGCTCTGGGTGGCACAGGTGGACCGCAACTTCGTTGCCGACCAGTCAGCTCGCCTCCGAGGCGCTCACGGTGCAACCCGAGCTGGGGGTCGTGGCGGGTCGCTAGCACGACCCGCAGCAGCGGAGGCCGTCGGGCGAGCAGGAGTACCGTCAGGGGAGCGCATCGCGAGCGCGTAACTCATGCGGGTCGCCGATCACAAGCACGACCTGTTGGTCCGCCGGCGGCAGCCCCGCTGCCCGGTACACCTCCTTCCATGGAATACGACCTGGGGGTTGGCCGAACGTACGCCCGATCGTTTGGAGCAGCTTCGCCACGGTCGCGGCCGTGTTCACCCCGGGGGCGATCAGCGGTTATGCTCCCCGCGTAGAGGTTGTCCCGCTAGTCGTGGATTTTGAGGTGGCGGTCCCCAGCTCGAGGCCTGCCGTCTGGCAGGCCTCGGGTGTCCGCCAAGACAACCGAGAGCAAAGGGACCACCATATGAAGAACTACCAGACCGAAGAGCTCGACGCGCCCATCCCGGTGCCGACGAGGGTGAACGTGGCGATGGCCGACATCGCGACAACGATGAGAGAGGGCTTGTGGGCGCCACGTC
>JBKQUU010000099.1:0-9046 GCA_052325485.1 Acidimicrobiales bacterium
GACCACGGGGTCCCACCAGGCCTGGGCAACGGCCGGGCCGGGGGGTGGTGGGCCCGAAGACCTTGGCCCAGGGTGCCCCGCTGCGTACGGCCTGCTCGGCCAGGTCCAGTGCCCGCTTGGTAATGACCAGGCCGGCGACCAGGTCCTGGCGGGGCTGCCAGTTCCCGCCCGACAGCTTCTCCCAGCGCCCCAGGCGCGCCCGGATCATCTCGGCGGCATCCTCCGTCGAGACCGCCGGCAGCTTGGCCAGCTCGGGCAGGCGGAGCCGACGTCGAGCCCGCGGTCCTCTGCGTCGCGCAGCGCGCCAAGCAGGCCGGCCCACTCGGGGGACCGGCAAGCTTGGGCCAGCACACCTCCAGGCAAGCCGGCGCCGTCCAATGCCGCCTCCCAGCGCTGCGCCATGGCCGCGGCCACCAGGCTCTGGTGCTCCTTCACGAGCTGGTCGAGACTCTCCGCTTTGGCCCCTCGGCCGCCATGGTCCGGTGGGCGGACAGGTCGGCGCCCCGACGCGAAGTGACGGCGACGAGCACCTCGCGAGCGCTCAGGCGCTCGGCTTGGCCATGGGCCATGTCAGCGCCGGCGGCTCCGGTTCCACGTCGACATAGAGCCGGTTGGCCTCCCGGGCCCGGGTGGCGGCCACGTACAGGGCTTCGCGGGTCATGCCCACCCCGACCAGGGCGTGAGCAGTGGCCACGGTCCGGCTCTGGGCCGAAAAAACAGTGCCGGCGTACCCGAGCTCGACGTCCTCCGATACGTAACCGGCAGGCAGGACAACTTCACCGTCTCCGTCCATGGCAGTTTCTCCCACGCCTTCTCGGCGATGGCACAGCGAGCCGGGCTCGGGCGCTGGCACCTGCACGAAGCCCGCCATACCGCCGCCTCGCTCATGCTGGCGATGGGAACAAGGCTGGAGATCGTGTCGCGTGTTCTCGGGCACTCTTCCGTGACCGTCACGGCTGATGTCTACTCGCACCTGCTTGGCGGGGAGAAACGTCAAGCGGCGGCGGCGATGACCGCCGCCCTGCTCGGCACACCAGCCAGCCAGTAGCTCCTGCCCGCCGGCAATCCCAGGAGCCAGACCCGCCTCTGTGCGACCCGACCAGGCCTTCGCGGCTCAAGTCACGCCGCAGTCCACCACCATGACCGTGCACAACCACCATTGCTCCCAATCAGTAGGCGAAGCTACTTGGCTCCCGTACTTGGCTCCCAAGCCGCTCGCCTCGACGCTCCCGGTTGCCGAGAGGCGCAATACACCGGCCTTGACATGCACTTATCTGGCGGAGAGGGTGGGATTTGAACCCACGGTGAGTTTCCCCACACACGATTTCCCATCCCGTCTGGGCGGTCCGAGCGGGTCCACCGGTGTGCATAGGTACAGGTCAGAGGGGGTGCCAGATCCGAGCCCGTCCACACTTGACCGCCGACGTGCGTCCACTTGGCGGTCAACTTGGCGGTCAAAACTTTGCATTTTCTTCCGCGCCAACGGTTGCCAAAACAGATAATGTCCAACGGCTTTATCTGCGTAGTTCCTCAAACCATTAGGACCGCTGGTCGCCGGCGAAGATGGTCGGCCCGGGGAGGGGACCTCGCTCGGGCGGTCGTCTGTGGTCGACCAGCGCTGGCCACTCACCGTGCCGTCCTCGTCCGCCGGCGTAGGCTGGTAACCGTGAGCGAGCAGAACGAGCCCGGGCTTTGGGGTGCGCCATCGTTGACGCTGAACGAGCTGGCGCGACGTCAGCACGCCAAGCCCATCGCCCATCTGGCCGAGCTTGCCGCCGACATATGGGGCTCGGACGAGGAGCTCGGCGCCTTCTTGGCCGACTTCAGGGAGCCTCGGGACTCCTCCCTTGGTTGACCAGCGCTTCGCCGGCGCCGTCATCGACACAGACGTGGCGTCGCTGGTCCAGAAGAGCCGAACCCCGCCGTGGGTGACCCAGTGCAACACCAGCACCCCTTATCCTCGCCCTCCGTTCGCCAGCCTCCTATCCAGAAGGTGGGCTAATGGGCCCCCAAGTGCAGGTTCCCTGCGTTACAAGGGCCTCAATGGGGGACAATGGGCTTGACCGGGTCAATTTCACATAGACCAAAACAGTCCGTCCCCGGCGCCACTCACGCCCGACCCCGAAGGGCGTTATCGCCGTGACGGCGGTTGGCACCGAGGCCTGGCCCGAGAGTGTGGAGGCAAGCGTGGAGCGGACCATCGACCTCGAGGGTGTTCAGGGAGCCGTGTCGCTCACGAGCCCAGTGCTGCGCTACCCCGCCAACCCGGTCCTGACCCCCGCCGACGTGAACCGGGTGTGGCGTGACCCTGGCCTGCGGGTCGTCACGGTCCACAACGCCGGTGCCGCGATAGTGGGCGGTGAGACTGCACTGCTGTTCCGATCGCACCTTCGCTGCGGGATGAGCGTCCTCGGTGTTGCCCGAAGCCTTGACGGCGCGACCCACTGGCGGGTCGACCCACGACCGGCTCTGGTCCCAGCCACGCTGGAGGACTCTTTCGGACGGGCAGTCAGCGCCGACGACATCGTCGACATGGAGTCAGGAGGCGTCGAAGACGCTCGGCTTAACCCCATCGACGGGACGATCGCTGTCACCTACAGCGCCTACCACGCCCGAATGAGGAACCGAGTGAGGGTCGCCTTGGCGACCACCGACGACCTGCGCAGCTTCTGCCGCCAGGGGCCCATGCTGGACCGCGACATGCGCAATGTGGTCATCTTCCCCGAGCGCTTCGACGGACTCTGCATCGGGCTGTTCCGCCCCAACGATGACCGCCAAGGCGACGTCGGGGGCGACTACACGCAGATCCGCGTCGGCGAGACTGACAATCTTCGTACTGGGCCCTGGAAGGTCGACGATGAGCCGATCATGCGGACCGGCGCCGGCCCGAGCGCGTTCTCCGACAAGCTCGGCCCGGGGGCGCCCCCAGTCCGAACCCCGCACGGCTGGCTCAGCCTGTTCCACGGTGTCCGGTCCACGATGGACGGCAACCCGTATGTCTTGGGCGTCGCCCTCCACGACCTCAGCGATCCCCGCCGAGTGCGCATGTCGAGCATCCCGGTGCTCTTCCCGTCCCTCGCCGACTGCCGCACAGCCGAGGATGCATACGTGCACGTCCCGCATGTGGTGTTTTCCTGTGGGATGCTCCGTCGAGCAGACGGGACACTGGTCATCTACTATGCCGGCAACGACACCGTCCTCAACATCGGGTTCAGCCACGAAGACGTCCTCGCCGAGCTGTGCGTCAGTTACGGCCAGGACCCGCTGACTGGAAGCCTGCTTTACACACTGTGACCTGGTGATTGATCCCCTCCACGGGCTGGCATAGATCGAAGCGGCTAGTCCCATCGCCAAAGCGCCCTACCAGCCGGCCGCGGCTCGTCCAGGGGGACCTCCAGCACCTGTCACAGTGACGATCAACAGAGATGGGGGAGCAGCAGAAGGCGAGCGGGGGCTAGTGCCAGTGCCATCGCTGGGTGGGCCACAGCACGAACGGCCCCGAGGCGTCGAGCCGACGGCAGTTGTTCTCCGGGCGGCGTGGAAGGTCTCGCCGCAGCCATAACGGGGACCATGAGCGCAGCCGACCTCCCCGTTTTCGGGCCCGACGAGGAGCCGCTGTGGGTGCTTGTCAAGCCGTGCAGCAGGGCCTTGAGCGATGCCCGGGTCGTTCTCGTTGCGCGGGCCCGTTCGGGGTCGCGATTGCGGCTCATCAGGCCCTCCTGGCCACGGCCGCAATTTTACCGATCATGCAGACAAGCTCTCACGTTATGGTCCACCTCAATGCCTGCCTTTTACCACTCGCCCGTAAACCTCGAGGTACGCATCTACCATCCGGTCGCGGCCGAAACGGACCACCGCCTCCTGGCGGACGGTACAACGGTCGATCGTGGCGGTTCGGCGCACGGCGAGTACGGCCTCGTCAACGTCATCGACCAGGAAGCCGGTGCGAGCGTCGTCGATCAGCTCCGGCATCGACCCTCGACGGGAGGCCACTACCGGGGTCCCGCAGGCCATGGCCTCGACGACGCTGAAGCCGAAGGGCTCCTCGAAGTTGACCAGATGGAGGAGGGCGTAAGCCCCGCCGAGGAGGGCGTTGCGGTGCTCCGGGCCCACGGGCCCGATGTAACGGACGCGCTTGTCATCGAGACGCGGCGATATACAAGCGTCGAAATAAGCCTGGTCCTGGATGATGCCGGCCATGACGAGTGGTAGGCCAGCGCGGGCGGCGACCTCGATGGCCTCCGCCGCCCCTTTGTCCGGATGAATACGGCCGAAAAACAGCAAGTAGTCCCCAACGCAAGCTTGCATGGTGAACGAACCAGTGTCGATCCCGTGGTGGATAGTGGCGAGGTAGTCGAGCTCTGGATGACGGTCGGCGTCGCTGATGGCGACGTAGCCGGTGCGGGCGTTGTATTTCTTGAAGACAGGAAGGATGCGCGACGACGAGAACCCGTGGATGGTGGTGAGCACCGGGGTGGTCACCAGTCCCGAATAGGTAAGTGGCAGGAAGTCGAAGCTGTTGTGAATGAGGTCGAACTCGGCGGCCCGCTCGAACACCTCGGCGATGTGCAGGCATTCGGAGACCTTAGGTTCGGCGTCGCCACCCTCCGAGTACCCTCGTGGGACCACCGACACCAGACGGGCAGCCGTCACGGAATCGCCCGTGGCGAAAAGCGTGACGTCTAGGCCTCGCTCGACGAGCCCCTCGGTGAGAAGGGACGCGAACTGCTCCCACGGCCCGTAGTGCCGGGGAGGAGTACGCCAGGAGATCGGAGCCAGAACCGCCACCCGCAACGGGGCCGCTCCGGGGACCGTGGTCATCGAGCAGAGCCAGTCATCAAGCCCAGGGAGCATGACATGAGGAGCATCGGAACGCAAAGCAACAGCGAGGCCAGGTGCCACTCTAGCGACGACGCTGGCCAAGCCCACCACATAACTCTCGTCGAAACCGTGTGCGTGCTTTCGAAAACCTCGTCTAGGCCGACGACCTGGCTATCCGTAGCGCAGTGTTCATGACGAAGATGAACCGTGGCCCTCTCCTCCCTCGACACGGTGTTCGTTCGTTTGTCCCAGCTGGTCTGGCGCTTCCAGGCCGGGCAAACGGAGCTAGCCGTCGAAGTCGTCATGCTCGCCGGGTCGAGCCGGTTGGTCTCGGCCGTTCGCCGAGGACGCTCCTTCGTCCAGTCCGAAACCCTCCTCCGTTGGCGCCGAGATCTCGTGAGACGGCGATGGATGCACTCGCACCGTCGGTCGGGCCGACCGGTGCTGGCGACGGGCACTGTCTCAATGGTCCTTCGCCCGGCCAAAGAGAACCCGACCTGGGGACAGCGCCTGAAGATCGCAAGCCCGCGAATCAGACCGTGTTGACGATCGAGGCAGATCCGCGGCGCCGCCAGTCAGCGCCCAAATCGTGCGCTGTCGAATATCCGACGTACACCACGAAGTACTCGTCGCCCATCTGGGTGATGCCGGGTCCTGGACCCCCCAGTGCTCTTCGAAACTGTCGACAATCGGGTGAAGACCGCGGACCGGGTCGATCTCCCAGTCGGTGAGCCCGTTGTCGCTCGTCGCTGCGACCAGCGACGACAGCCCAGTGCGGTACTCGACCCGGAGCGGCAGCAACGTCCGGCCCTCGAACACCGTAGCGCCCGGGTTGAACACGGCCTTGAGCTTCGGGAAGTCGTGGGGACGCAGGATCGGGTTGCCTGAAAAACGCAACGGCTCCCGAGGGTCAGCCTTGGCGCTCATCGGCATCCACCCCCCATGCGTTCAGATGTGCTCTCATAGTGCCGACATCACAGGTGTCGTCGTCCCATCTTCCCATTTAGGAGGCGCCGTGCGTGACGGCATCCTCGCGACACGCCCCACCCTCACTGTCCGCCGCCTGCAGGACCGGCCCATCGTCGGCGCCGGCGCGGTGGCCGGCTACGGGCCGCTGTTCAATGCTGGGCTGGTGTACCACGCCGGCGCCTACCACCTGTTTACCCGAGCGGTGCGAGACGGCTACCGAGCCGGCGACGGCACCGGCCCACGCTTCCTCGACTACGTCTCCGACATCATTGTGTTCACCTCGGTCGACGGGCACTGCTATGAGTACGGCTACGTCCTCGCGCCGGCCGGGCTCGGCGGCGCGTACTGCTTTGAGGACCCGCGGGTGCAGTGGGTCGACCACCGGGGCACGCCCCGTCTGGTCATGACGTACACGCACCTGCCTCCGCCCGGTGCCGGCCCGTGGCGCATCGGCGCCCACCAGTTGCGCTGGGACAGGGACCGGTTCGAGCTGGACGAGCAGAGCGGGCGCCTTCTCGGGCCCGCCGGGGTGGCAAACAAGGACGCGGTCGTATTCACCCTCGCCGACAGGAGGGTGGCGCTGATCCACCGGATACATCCCGACATGCAGCTGGCCGTGTTTGACGACCTGGACCATCTGTGGGACGCGCCCGAAGACTATTGGGACGCCCACCTGGCCGATCTGGAGCGCCACACCCTGCTCAGACCATCGCCGGGCGCGCTCAATGTCGGGGCGGGGGCGCCGCCGGTGCGCACCCCAGAGGGGCTCTTGTTGTTCTTCCACGAGCGGCGGGCCAACGGTTCCTACACCATGAACGTGGCGCTGCTAGACGAGCTGACGGGCCGAGTGGTGAGCCGGCTGCCCGAGCCGGTCCTGGAGCCCGAGCTCGACTGGGAGCGTGGGGGTGACGTCGACCAAGTTATTTTCGTCCAGGGCGCCCATCTTGTGGGCGAGGAGGTTTACCTCACCTATGGCGCCGCCGACCGGTATGTCGGCGCGGCGATGGCGTCGGTGCCTCATCTGCTCGACGCGCTCGCCGCCGCTCGCCGCGACGACGCGGCCTGACCCAGCCGGCCTGGGGTGCGGGCCTAGGCCACGGTTGCGACGAAGGCGAGGGTGGGCTCTGCGCCCTGGTTGATGGGAGCGGCCGCTGACGGCAAGGGCTTGGTCGATGACACATGCGCAAAGAAGGCGATCGCCGAGCTCACTCGGACTAGCTCAGGGCGCTATGTACGACGCCAGTCGTTGGTGTTCCCGACGCCGGCGGCACAACTGTCCCTGTTCGGTCTGGTACTCGGTGGCGACCGCGGGCCCGACCATCGTCGGCATAGAAGAGCTGTCGTCTTAGCGCGTGCAGGTCTTGGTCCTTATTGAGCTGGCGGTTGACGCGGCGCCCCGTGTCAGGGTCGGCCAGGTAGCGCACAATGAGCAGCGTGCGGACAAGGCGGTCGTACTCGAGCAGGCTCGGGCCCGTGCGTTCTGGCGGCTACCGGTCTGGATCTTGGAGAGCAGGATGGGGGCGGTGGCGTGGCCGAACTTGAACGCGCCGCCCAAGCGCGACATCCCAATGTCACTTCGGCAAGACTGCCTGCAATGGCGTTCGGTCAACAGTCAGGCCCACCCGCGTCGGCGAGTCAGGTAAGAGAACTCCTCGCCCTTCTCAACAACGCCGGCCATACCGACTTCCGCGACGCACGCGGACCGATGGGTTTCACCCAGCGCCAGGCCGCGGGCAAGTTCACCCGCGACGAAGCAGCTGCCTTCATTGCCCGGCTACATGGCATTGAACTCGTCGGGGCTCCCCTCGTCGTTGTCCCAGCGGTGAAGCTGTCCGCGCAGGAGCAGCTACTGCGCCACTTGCCCGCCGAGCAGCTTGCTACCGAGCTCCGGCGCCGCGGTTGGAACGTCACCGAGCCCGTGGCGAGCAGCTCAGGCGGGCCCGACCCGGGCGCGAACTGCGGTCCGTGACCCGACGTTCGACTGGCTGAGCTATTTACCCTAATCGCAGTTCTCTTGACCTGAACAGCTAAAGACCCAGGTGAAAGGCACTTCTACGGCGAGGACATGTAGCCGACGATGTTCCCAGGCGGGTGACGTTGCCTGCTCGTACCCCAGGTGGCGACCGACACCCTCACGCCTACCTGTGACCGTTCCGAGAGAGCCCCGGCGGCGTCAGTACATCTCGAAGTACACCAAGGGGTGGCTGAGGCGATCGGGGAGATACACGTGGCCGACCGGGCGGTGCCCTTGCCCGCTCGTCCATGGAGTGCCGGAAGGCCGCCGACCGGCAGGCCCGACGCGGGTGCCGGGCGGTCAGGGTTCGTGTTTGTCGGAAGCGACTGCCGGCGTCAGTCGTTCTCGCAGGAGCCCCCCAGGCGGCGCTGATGGGCTGCGCCAAGTGGTAGGAAAGGACCTTTGCGTGGCCACCTCCAAGGTGTCGGTCGCAGGTACCACTCGGCCGCCCAGGCCAGGCGTTCGTAAGACAGCTTGGCCGCGTCTGCCAATCGGCCCGAGGCCGATGTTGGTGGCCAGCGCCAGGACCGCCGCCAAGCGGTGCAAGTCGAGGTTAGGCGAGCGGGTGGTGGCGCCGGTGGCGTGGCTGAGGCAGTCCAGGTAGTGGCACTCAGCCTCGTCAACGGCGGCGGCCAGGCGCTCGGCAGAGATCTCGGCCAGGATGGTGGCCCGGAGGGCTTCAGGCGCGATGGCCTCGTCCAACACCAGCGGTGCGAGGCGGATGGACAGGAGAACCTTGTCGTTGGCCGCCTGTCGTTGGCTTGCTTTAGGTCGTCCAACGCGTTCGAGGCACGCGCATGTAAACGGCCTATGGCCTGGTCGGCCAGGTCCACGACCTCGTCGGCGAGCTGAGCGGCACAGTCGTGGCAGAACACGAGCAACGCTGGCCGGCGCTGCTCGGGGTGCACCCATGCTCGTGGCACGCCCTGGCGGCAAATCCGTAGGCAAAGGCAACTTGGCTCCCACACTTGGCTCCCAAGCCCCTCGGCCTCGGCGCTCCAGGTTCCCCGAGAAGGGCAACACACCGGCCTTAAGCTGCCCAAATCTGGCGGAGAGGGTGGGATTTGAACCCACGGTGAGTTTCCCCACACACGATTTCCAATCGTGCCGATTCGGCCGCTCTCGCACCCCTCCAGCGTCCAGACACGCTAGCGTGAAGCGACCGCGTACGCTTGGGCCGGGCAGTGGGACAGCTTGGTGCCGGGCGCGGCGGTCGGGCCCTGCGCAACGGGGCGCCGCAAA
>JBKQUU010000100.1:0-4575 GCA_052325485.1 Acidimicrobiales bacterium
CGGGAGGACATGCACCTGCTACCCGACTCGCGCAGCCTTGGATGTGCTGTCGTCGGGGCGCACGTGCACGTGCGGCGCCGAGCGAACCCCAACGGCGCACTTGCCAAGTCCCGCTTCCCCCGGGTCGTGCCCGCAAGCGATGACGTGCTCGCCGCCTATGCCGACTACCAGGCCGAGCGGGCTGCCACCCTCGGCGCCGACGGCAGCGACATGGTGCTCGTCAACCTCTACCACGAGCCGCTCGGCGCGCCGATGAGCTACCGGGCGGTCAAGGACTTCTTCGACGCTTTGGCCCGCAGCTGCGGCTCTCCAGTTCGCCCACACATGATGCGTCACACCGCTGCCACGAACTGGGAAGTGAGCGATGTTGCAGCGGATGCATCATTCGACATGGTCTGCGATCGTTGTCCCGTAAGGGGTCTGGGTTTGTGGCGGATGGCTGCAATGAGCTGACCTCGTTGCAGATTCCCTGACGGGGATGGGTATCCACCGCTGCGGTTGATGAGGATGCCATGTTGTGGCATCTGGTTTTGTTGCGTCGGCCGCTTCAGGGTTGCGTCGGGCGCCTCAGCATGGAGGTGCGGGTCCGATGGCGAGGAGAGCGGCAGGATCAGCTGCGTTGGTGCTGGCGGGCGAGGCGATCCCGTTGCACCCCGAACCGGCGTTGTTCGAGGCGATGATCGAGGGGTGGCGACGTCAGCACTCGGCCCGGCGGTTGTCGCCGTCGATCACCCGGGCCAGGGAGCGCACGGTGCGCCGCTTCGCCGAGTACGCCGGGGGATGGCCGTGGCAGTGGCGGGCGGAGCAGCTCGACGCGTGGGTGGCTCAGGGCGACTGGGCGCATTCGACGATCCGTGGCTACCAGGGTTCGCTGGCATTGTTCTTGGACTACCTGTGCGACCCGCACTACGGCTGGGCGCAGGCGTGTATGGAGCGGGTCGGGGAGATCCCGTCCCAGATCTGCCACGAATGGAACACCGCCACCCATGTCGTGGAGAACGAGGGACGTCCCGAGCGACGCCCGTTGACCCGCGACGAGTTGCAGAGGTTGTTCGATATGGCCGACGACGCGGTGGTCGAGGTGGCCCGCACGCGACGGAAGGGATGGTTGGCGGCGTTCCGGGATGCCACGTTGTTCAAGGTGATCTACGCCTGGGGGCTGCGCCGACGCGAGGCGGCCATGTTGGACGTGGGCGACTTCACTCTCAACCCGGCCGCACCGGAGCTGGGGAGTCTCGGGGCCTGCCAGGTTCGTTACGGCAAGGCGATGCGCGGCAGCCCACCCAAGCGGCGGACGGTGGCGTCGGTGATGCCTTGGGCGACCGAGGCGCTCGGTCAGTATCTCGACGAGGTCCGCCCCCGATATGGTGTAGCGGCGTTGGGGCCTGCATTGTGGCTTTCCGAGCGGGGAGAGCGGATTTCGGCTCGGCGGATCGACGAGCGCTTCGCCTCGTGGCGGCGCTCGGCTGGGTTGCCGGTCGAGCTGTCGGTCCACTGCCTGCGGCATTCCTATGTCAGCCACCTGATCGAAGACGGCGTGGACCCGCTGTTCGTGCAGCATCAGGTGGGACATTCGTGGGCGTCGACCACCGCGGTGTACACCTCGGTCGGTCAAGATCACAAGAACCGCATGTTGCGGGCTGCGCTGGCGGGGGCTTTTGGCGCAGTGACGATCACCTCGAGGAGGGATGCTCATGAGAGTGAAGGTTTCGTATCGGTGGCATCTACGGCAGTTGATGGCCGCTAGGGGGATGTTCGCCACTTCCGATCTGGTCCCGCTGTTGGCCAGCCGGGGAGTCAAGCTCTCGCGGGAGCAGGTCTATCGGCTGGTGGCCCGCACCCCGGAGCGGCTGAGCCTGGCGACTCTAGCGGCGTTGTGCGACATCTTCGGGGTCTCTCCCTCGGAGCTGATCGAGCCGGTGCGCGATACGCCCGTCAAGTCAGGCCAGAACAAGACCGCCGAGGAGGCGCCCGGGTCGGTGAGCGAGTTGCGACCCCGGCGAGCGAGGGTGGCGATCGCGAAGCGTTGACGGCCACCGTTTGTTGCTGCCCGCAGGGCCACCGGTTCGCTTCGGGTGGGGCTCCTCGGGCGGTGTGTCGTGTGTGCCGGAGCGTCACGATCGCCGCGGTGGTGGCGACAGCATGCCCGGAACTGTCCGAGGATGACATCGCGGGGGCGCTCGGAGCGACCATCACCAGCCCCGCGGTGGCCCGGGACCTGGCCGTGGCGTTGGCGACAGGTCCGTCAGTGCTACGAGCCGGGGCGCCGCCGGTCGTGGCCCGCCTTGTCGCCGAGCTGCGAGCCCGGGGCTCTGTGCTGCCGGTGCCGGCCTGCGCGATCTGCAAGCGGACCGGTCTAGCGCTGATCCGGGTAGGGACAATCGGGCTGTGCGGGCGCTGCCGGGCCCACCAGCTGGCCGAGGCCTGCTCGGTGTGTGAGCGAGTCCGAGTGGTCACCGCCCGAACCGACGAGGGCGGCGCGTTGTGCTTCGCCTGCAAGCCCCGGCCCGCCCGGCCCTGCGGGCGCTGCGGTCGGGTGGCGCCGGTCGCCCGCCGGGCCAGCGGCGTCGAGCCCGACATCTGCAACGGCTGCTTCCGTCTGCCGGTGGCCACTTGCGGGAGTTGTGGGCGCCGCAAACCGTGTTTTTTCGTGGCCGCCCGGAACCCGATCTGCATCTCCTGCTCGCCGCGGGCGACCGCTGCCTGCGCCCACTGCCACCGCATGCGACCGCCATCTGCCCGCTGGCCGGAAGGACCGGTGTGCGAGCCCTGCTACCGCGCCGCGCTTGCCCGACGGGGGGCTTGCGAGGCGTGCGGTCAAGCCCGCCGACTGGTCGCCCCGCCTGGTGCCGACGCCCGCCTGTGCGCTGACTGCGCCGCAGTAGAAGCGCTCGCGCGCTGCGCGACGTGCGGGATCGAGGACCGCCTCTATCACCACCACCGCTGCGTGCGCTGCGCTCTGGCTGAACGGGCCGCCTGCCTGCTGGCGGGGCCACGCCCCGAGCTCGTCGGCGTCTATGACGCCATCGTCGCCGCCCGCCAGCCCTACTCCGCCCACAACTGGCTCCGCTCCGCTGTCGCAGCCAGCATCCTCGCGGATGTGGCATCGGGCGAAATGGCTCTAAGCCACGACGCCCTCGACGCCCATCCGAACACCCGAGCGGCTGGGTTCTTGCGCCAGCTGCTGGTGGCCCACGATGTTCTGCCCGCCCGCGACGAAGCCCTGATCGCCCTGGAAACCTGGGTGACAGACCAGCTCCGCCGCGTCAGCGACCCCTCCGAGGGTCGCCTGCTGCGCTCTTATGCCACCTGGCGGGTGTTGCGCCGGGCCAGAGCTCGGGCCGCCAGCAGACCTCGGCCGCGGACCGCCACCGGCTACGCCAAAACGAACCTGCTGGCCGCTATCGCCTTCCTGTCATGGCTGGCCGAGCGCGGCGTGAAACTCGGTGAGGTCGGGCAAGGCGACATCGACTCCTGGTCGGTCGAAGGCGGCCCTGCAGCCCACGAGCTCGCCGACTTCTTGGACTGGGCCGTCGGACGCAAACTTCTCGCTGCGGTGGTCTTGGCCGGGCGACACCGCCAAGAAGGGACCGCGATGAACCCCGACACCCGCTGGGTGATCGTTGATCGTCTCCTCCACGACGACGGCGTCGCTCTCACCGACCGCGTGGCTGGCTGCCTGGTCCTGCTCTACGCCCAGCAACTGTCACACATCGTTGCTCTCGCCGCCGACCAAGTGATCACTGCCGATGACGGCGTGTACCTCCAACTCGGGCCCGCGCCGGCGATCATCCCCGAGCCACTCGGTGGCCTGCTCGTCGAACTGGCAACCAACGGCCGCTCCCGCACCGGTGTCGGATCACCCGCCTCAAGCGTTTGGTTGTTCCCCGGCCTGCACGCCGGTCGCCCCCTCCACCCGAGCACCCTCGGCCAGCGGCTCCGCCGCCTCGACGTCCCCACCATGAGCGCCCGCCGTGCCGCTCTCATGCACCTCGCCAGCAAGCTCCCCGCCGCCGTGCTCGCCGAGATGCTCCACCTGCACCCCACCACCGCCGTTCACTGGGTCGCCGCCGCCGGTGGGGACTGGTCCACTTACGCCGCTCAAATCGCCAGAGAACACTGATCGTCAACCATGTCGTATGCCGCGCGCACCACCACGCACTCCTCGAGACATTCGACATAGTTCGAACATCGCTCACTACCAGTTTCGAGTTCGGCTACCCGGAGCGCTTCGTCCAAGAACAGGTCGGGCATGCCTTCGCGTCGACAACGGCGATCTACGCGTCGGTGAGCAACGACTTCAAGCACCAGACTCTGCGGGCCGCACTCGCCAGGGTCTATGGCGCTCCCAAGGAGGATTGATCATGGCCACTCGCCACGTAGTGATGCATTGGAGCTTGCGCCAGGTCATGGCGACCCGGGGTCTTTTCCAGACGAGCGACCTCATCCCCTTGCTCGAGGAACGCCAGATCCACCTGAGCCGCCAAGGCGTGCACAGGCTGGTGACAAAGACCCCCCAGCGCGTGAACATCGACCTGCTCGCCGCGCTCTGCGACATCTTGGACTGCACTCCGG